>JAXDQN010000030.1:0-2767 GCA_034667865.1 Gammaproteobacteria bacterium | reverse complement strand
GATTCAATAGAGGCTTCTGGCACGGCCATGTCCATCCTCCAAGTGATCCCCGCCCGACAACGCGATCTAGGTGGCTTTGTGGTGCGTCGGGTGCTGCCGTTCGAGTCACGCCAGATGGTCGGGCCGTTTATTTTTTTCGATCACATGGGGCCCACGAATTTCGCGCTGGGCCAGGGCATCGACGTGCGCCCGCACCCGCACATCGCACTGGCGACGGTGACCTATTTGTTTTCCGGTTCCTTGGAACATCGCGACAGTCTCGGCACCGTGCGCGTGATCAGGCCCGGCGACGTGAATTGGATGACGGCAGGAAGCGGCATTGCCCATTCGGAACGTACGCCGCATGCATTGCGCGAGTCGGGCGGGCAATCGCATGGCATCCAGAGTTGGGTCGCGTTGCCTGATGGGCAGGAGGACGTCGAGCCCAGCTTCGTGCACTATCCGGCCGCCGATTTACCGCGGCGGACAATGGATGGCGTGGAGCTGGCGGTGATTGCCGGTGAGGCGTTCGGCTTGAGATCTGCGGTGGCGACCCTGTGGCCCACCTTGTACGTGGATGCCCGATTCGCGGACGGCGCGGCGCTCGAAGTGGCGCCCGAGCACAGCGAACGCGCGGTGTACGTGGCGCAGGGCCAACTCCAGATTGACGATGCCGTACTGACCGAAGGCCAAATGGCGGTCCTCGAGCCGGACACCCGGCCCAGATTGCGTGCCCGCGGCGCAACGCGCGCCATGCTGCTCGGCGGTGAGCGCTTTCCCACTCCGCGATATATTTGGTGGAATTTCGTGGCCTCATCGCAGGCCCGCATCGAGCACGCCAAGCGGCGCTGGTCGAATGGCGAGTTCGCGCAAGTCCCCGGCGAGTCGGAGTTCATTCCGCTGCCGGCGCACTGAGGCGAGGGTTTTTAATTCAATTTACGAGGACATCATGAGCGACAAAACTGCGACGGTGCATTGGGAAGGCCAGGGCAAGAAAGGCGTCGGCAGAATCAGCACCGAAACCCAGGCACTGAAAGCCTATCCGTACGGCTTCGCCAGCCGTTTCGAGGACGACAAGCGCGGCACCAACCCCGAGGAATTGCTCGCGGCGGCGCATGCCGCCTGTTTCACCATGGCGTTTTCATTTGCTTGCGATGCCGCAGGATTCGCCACCGCGGCGGTTGACACGACGGCTGCGGTACGGCTGGTGATGAAGGGCGGCGGATTTTTGATCGAGCACATCGCGCTGCGGCTCGAGGCCGCGGTGCCGGGGATCGATGAGGCCACATTTCAGAAGATCGCGGCGAAAGCCAAGCAGGACTGTCCCTTGTCCAAGGCGCTTGCCGCCGTGCCCGAGATCAGCCTGACCGCGGTGCTCCGCTGATCTGCGGGGCTTTACGGTAAAGCATCCAGTATCTCCCGCAGCAGAGAGTCGCCCCGATAAGCGAATCCGGTGTAGATCTGCAGCAAATTGGCGCCCGCGCGCAGGGTGCCGAGCGCATTCTGCGCGCTGACGATACCGCCCACACCGATGATGGGGAAGCCCGCGCCCAACTCCTGGCGCAATTGCGAGATCACCTGCACCGATAGCGCGTGCAATGGCGCACCGCTCAAGCCGCCGCGTTGTTCTTCGCCCGCCGGATGTTGCAGCAGACTCAAATCGACCGAGGTGTTGGTGGCGATCACGCCGTCGATTTGCAACGCACGCAGGTCGCGCGCCAACGCGGAGATCTGTTCGGCATCCAGATCGGGCGCCACTTTGACCAACAAGGGCACGCGCTTGCCGTGACTGCGCTGCAACGCGAGCCGCTCCTCCAGCAGCGAACCCAAGATTCTTTGCAACCCGGCGCCGCCCTGCAGCTCGCGCAGACGCGCCGTGTTGGGCGAGGAGATGTTTACCGCGACGTAGTCTGCTAATGAATAAACCTTGCGCAGACAGGCAACGTAGTCGTCCTGGGCATTTTCCAGCGGCGTGTCGAAGTTCTTGCCGATACTGATGCCGCGCACCCCGCGATAATTGCTGCGCGCGACGCGGGCCACCAGATGATCGACGCCCTTGTTGTTGAAGCCCATGCGATTGATCAAGGCCTGTTCGGCGGCGATGCGAAACATGCGCGGCTTGTCATTGCCGGGCTGCGGCCGCGGCGTCACTGTTCCCAATTCGATGTGGCTGAAACCCAAAGCGCCCAGCGCATCGAGGTAATCGCCATTCTTGTCGAAGCCGGCCGCCAGACCCACGGGGTGCGCGAACGACAGTCCAAAACAATTGAGCGCCGCGCGCGGTGGCGCGGCCAGCGGCGGCCACAGGGCCTGCAGGCTGCTCAGCCCCTTCAATCCCAGGTCATGCGCGGCTTCCGGATCGAGCCGCCGCAGCAGCGGCAGGGCCAGATTGGCCAGGCCACGCACTGCGCCGCGAATCAAACGTAGCTCCACGTGGCGAGTGCGCCCATATAGAAGGCCACTTCAGTGAGCTGTTGGGTGATTTCCAGGCGCCGTACCGAGCGCGTCGCGCCGGAGATCTTCAGATAGGCGGTGAATCCCAGGCTGATCAGGATGGCGGCGACCAGCCCGGTCAGGCCGGGAATTCCCAGCAGCACCGCCGGTGCGAATCCGACCAGCAGCGTCAGACCCAAGTCAGTGTTGCTGGGCTTTACCGAGGATAGACCGGGAGTCACGGTCAACATCGAGACCACAAGCGCCCCGCTGGCCGCGTAGCCGCAAATCATGATCAGTCCCAGGGTTGCCTCGGTAGGAGCGGCAAATGATAGTTTGGCCGCGGACAGCGCCA
>JAXDQN010000029.1:0-5526 GCA_034667865.1 Gammaproteobacteria bacterium | reverse complement strand
GATTCGAACTCCCGGCCTTCTGGTTCGTAGCCAGACGCTCTATCCAACTGAGCTACAGGCGCGTATTGCGATTCTATCAATCTATCGTCGGACCGACCCGCCCGTGCTTGGTCACTCCCTGGTCACTCCGCGTCCGGTGCGGAAAATCTCCTTCTCCTAAGACCCTAATCCTCTTACCAAATCCGCCCGATTCGAACCAGGGCTTGCATTCTTCGTAGCCAGGCGCTCTATCCAACTGAGCTACGGGCGCATAGGGCATAGCGGCTGGCCCGGCCAATCCGCTCCCATTTAGGGCCGCGAATATTACCACATCAAATGCAGATCACAATTTGGATGTGGGGGACGCGCGCCGATTACCTACGCCATACGAGGCTGCATGCTGGCGGTGATTAATAATCTGGCGGAGAGGGAGGGATTCGAACCCTCGATGGGCTTTTGACCCATACGCCCTTAGCAGGGGCGCGCCTTCGACCACTCGGCCACCTCTCCGGATCTTAAGCCGTACGGCCCATCGCGGAGCGCGGGATGATACCCGTCCGAAGCAGTCCAGGTAAAGCTGAAGGGCAGCAGACGCCTGTTATCAGGCGTCGTCAACCATTTTGGGGACTGAGCCAGGTCGGGAATCGAGATCTTCCTCGCGCTTGATGCGCTCGTAGATTTCTTCACGGTGAACCGCAACGTCCTTCGGCGCGTTCACTCCGATACGGACCTGGTTTCCCTTGACTCCCAAAACAGTGACGGTGACTTCGTTGCCGATCATCACTGTTTCGCCGACTCGTCTGGTTAATATCAACATAATAGAGCTCCTTGCTTCATCGGCGATTGCCGCGGTGAAGAATCTCCGGTTGAACAACGCGTCGCATCATTGTTCGCGTAGCGCTCCGTCGGGATTTTTCAGATAGACAACAAGAATACAAGAAACAGAATCGCTGTATAGCACCTTGTTGTCAGAATAAACAAACGATCGTTCAATTAGACAGGCGGCTACGGACCAGCGATTCGACGCCGGCCAAGGCCGCCGCCAAATTTTCCGGTTGCGTGCCGCCTGCTTGCGCGAAATCCGCCCGACCACCGCCGCGGCCGCCCACTTTTGCGGCTATCACGCCGGCGATATCGCCTGCCTTCATACGGGCGAGTAAATCCTCCGAAACACCCGCCACCAGCACCACTTTGCCGTCTTGCACAGTGGCCAGCACGATAACTGAGGACCCCAGCTTCCCCTTGAGTTGATCCACCGCGTCGCGCAACGATCTCGCATCGGCACCTTCAATTTGCGCAGCCAACACCTTTACTCCGCCCACGTCCTTGGCTCGAGCAGACAAATCACTGCTGTGGCCGCTCGCAAGCTTGGATTTGAGCTGCTGGACCTCTTTTTCCAGCTTTTTCGAGCGATCAACCAGTTCACGCACTTTCTCATCCACATCCTCGCGACTGCCGCGCAACAGCGCAGCGACGTCTCGCAGTACTTGATCCGTACGCACGACCCACTCGTATGCCGCCGCACCGGTTACTGCTTCGAGGCGCCGCACACCTGCAGCTACGCCTGACTCGCTGGTGATCTTGAACAGTCCAATATCACCCGCACGTTCGACGTGCGTGCCGCCGCAGAGTTCCATAGAAAAATCACCAATAGATAGCACTCTAACGTCGCTGTCATATTTCTCGCCGAACAGTGACATGGCTCCCGAAGCGACCGCATCTTCCAACGCCATTACGCGCGTCTCTGCCGGGGCGTTGTCCCGGATCGCTGAATTCACCATATTCTCAACCTTGTGCAATTCATCGGACGACAACGCCTGGTTGTGCGAAAAATCGAAGCGCAGACGATCTGCAGCGACCAGCGAGCCCTTTTGCTCGACGTGCTTGCCCAACACGTTTCGCAGCGCCGCGTGCAGTAGGTGCGTGGCGGAGTGATTAAGTGCAATCGCGCGTCTGCGCGGCTGATCGACTTGAGCGTCGATCACATCACCGACCTGAATTTCGCCGCTCTCGAGCGCACCGATGTGCGAAAACGAAGCGCCTATTTTTTGCGTGTCACGCACTGCAAATCGGCCTTTTGGGCCAACGATCGAACCGGTATCGCCGACCTGGCCACCGCTTTCCGCATAAAACGGCGTGTGATCGAGTACTACTTGCCCTTCCTGACCGGCCCGCAGTGTTTCCACCACCATGCCGTCAAATATCAACGCGGTCACGGTGGCGCTGTCACCCAAACGATCGTAGCCGTGAAAATCAGTTTTGCCCTGCAACTTGATGGAATCGCGATTTTCGACGCCGAACTTGCTGGCGGCCCGCGCCCGCCCGCGTTGCGCCTCCATCGCCGCATCAAAACCGGCCTGATCGATGGTGAGACCGCGCTCGCGCGCAACATCGGCGGTCAAGTCGGCGGGAAATCCATAGGTGTCATACAGTCGGAAAACTGTCTCGCCGGGTATTTCCGAGGATGTCAGCTTGGCGGTTTCCGCATCCAGCAGCGCCATGCCCGTGGCAAGCGTTTCAGCGAAGCGTGTTTCCTCTTGGGCGAGCATTTGGGTGACCCGCGCCTCGCCCGCTACCAGCTCTGTGAAGTAGCCGCCCATTTCGCGCACCAGGCTCGCGACCAGCTTATGGAAAAACGGCTGCGTCTGGCCTAATTTATAACCATGACGAATCGCGCGGCGAATAATGCGACGCAGCACATATCCGCGGCCTTCGTTGGACGGCACCACGCCGTCGATGATGAGAAAGGTACAGGCACGAATGTGATCGGCGATCACTTTAAGACTGGCCGATTCCAAATCCTGTGTTCCAGTGACTTCCGCGGCTGCCTTGATCAGCGCTTTGAACAGGTCGATGTCGTAGTTGCTGTGTACACCCTGCATAACTGCGGCGACTCGCTCGAGACCCATGCCCGTGTCGACCGAAGGTTTCGGCAGCGGCGTCAGTGCGCCGTCCGCCGAACGTTCGTACTGCATGAACACGAGATTCCAGATTTCGACGTAGCGGTCTCCATCCTCGTCGGGCGAGCCGGGAGGCCCACCAGGAATCTCAGCGCCATGATCGTAAAAGATCTCTGAACACGGGCCGCAGGGACCGGTATCACCCATCGCCCAAAAATTGGACTTCTCGCCCATTCGCGTACAGCGCGTGGGGTCGACGCCGATTTCCTCGACCCAAATACGCTCGGCTTCATCGTCTTCCTCATACACGGTGACCCACAGGCGGTCCTTGGGGATGCCGAGCGTGCCGGTGACGAAATTCCAGGCGTAATGGATGCCCTCGCGCTTGAAGTAATCGCCGAAACTGAAATTGCCCAGCATCTCGAAAAACGTATGGTGCCGGGCGGTATAGCCGACATTCTCTAAATCGTTGTGCTTGCCGCCCGCTCGCAGGCAGCGCTGCGAGGTGGCTGCTCGCGAGTAATCGCGAACCTCCCTGCCCAGGAACAGATCCTTGAACTGCACCATCCCGGCGTTGGTGAACAGCAAAGTCGGGTCATTCAGGGGGACAAGTGAGCTCGACGGCAGCACAGCGTGTCCGTTCTTGCGAAAAAACTCCAAAAAACTGGCTCGGATCTCCGAACTGGTCATCGATTTCAATCTAACGTCGCGTTTCATGTTTCTTCGGTGTCTAAATCAAGGTCTATGTCAAAGCCTAAAACGGTTCGAATCTGGGCGCTCGTGAATCCTCGGTAACCTAGGAATCGAGCTTGCCGCTGCCTGTCCGCGTAATTGGCCGGAAGCGCTGCCCCAAACTTCTTTTGCCGCGTCTTCCGCAACTGCATGAGCCACTCGGGGTAGTTGGCGAGATAGTCCTCGACCGGGGGTCCCTGAAGCCCGTGGCGGCGCAGTTCCATCCGCACCCGCATCGGTCCCTGGCCCCTCGCAGCGTGATACGCCACGAAGTTTTCCATATACCGACGATCGTCGAGCAGTTTTTCGGCGGCTAACGCGTCGAGAAGGGGGGATACGACGGCGACATCGTAACCCTTCTTTAGCAGTTTTCGGCGTAAATCCTCGGCCGAGTGGTCGCGCCTCGCCAAGGCGTCGAGCGCGGCCACCCGGGCCGCGCGCGCGTCTAAAGGTTCGACCGGCTCGCGAACCAGGGGATTAGGCCTCTTTCACGTCTCCGCCACGGTTCATGGTCGCCTTTTCGGGAATCAATTTAGTCCGAATTTGGCCTTCGATGTCCTTGGCGATCTCCGGGTGCTGCTGCAAAAAGACCCGGACATTGTCCTTGCCCTGCCCAATTCGTTCGCCCTTATAGCTATACCAGGACCCGGATTTCTCAATCATGTTGTGTAGGACACCCAATTCAATGAGTTCGCCCTCCTTGGAAATCCCGGTGCCGTACATGATTTCGAATTCGGTCTCGCGAAACGGCGGCGCCACTTTGTTCTTGACCACCTTCACACGGGTCATCGAACCGACCACTTCCTCGCCGTTCTTGATCGCACCGATGCGCCGTATGTCCATGCGCACCGAGGAATAGAATTTCAGTGCGTTACCGCCGGTAGTGGTTTCGGGGTTGCCGAACATAACGCCGATCTTCATGCGAATCTGGTTGATGAAAATGACGATGGTGTTGGAACGCTTGATGTTGCCCGTGAGCTTGCGCAATGCTTGCGACATCAACCGCGCCTGCAGGCCCATGTGCTGATCACCCATCTCGCCTTCGATTTCGGCTTTAGGCGTCAACGCGGCCACGGAGTCGACCACTACTACGTCGACCGCTCCGGAGCGCACCAGCATGTCGGTGATTTCCAGCGCCTGTTCTCCGGTGTCGGGTTGCGACACCAATAAATCGTTGACTTTGACACCGAGCTTCTCCGCGTACACCGGATCCAACGCGTGCTCAGCATCGACGAAGGCCGCGGTGCCGCCGATCGCCTGTGCCGAGGCAATGATGGCCAGAGTCAGTGTGGTTTTTCCTGACGATTCAGGTCCAAAGATTTCGATGACCCGGCCTTTCGGAATACCGCCCACGCCGAGTGCAATATCGAGGCCGAGCGATCCAGTGGGAATGGAATCCACCTCATAGGTCGCACCCGCATCGCCCAGTCGCATGACCGAGCCCTTGCCGAATTGTTTCTCGATCTGGCTCAACGCGGCGGCGAGCGCTTTCTTACGATTCTCTTCCATGGGGCACCTCAAAAAATGAAGCGCTATTATTTCATAGTCAGCGAACAACGCATGTCCGATATGCGAGGAATTCGCATAGATTTCTCAGTATTTTTCAGCTCATACAGTACTGAGCAGGTACGGACTACTGTATGAAGACAACGGCTTGCGCCGCTTTTCTCAGCCAGGAATCTTTAGCAGTCCTTGCAGCGCAACTCGCACCGTCTTGCGCCGGATCGCTTCGCGGTTGCCGCGAAAATGTTTCAACTGGACCACGACTCGAATCACGCGACGGCGGCGATAGGCCCAAGCCAACCAAACTGTTCCCACGGGTTTGCCCGTCACCGCGCCACCTGGACCGGCAATACCGGTTACCGCGACGGCTACATGTGAGTGGCTGCGCAACAACGCTCCCCGTGCCATCGCC
>JAXDQN010000028.1:0-3589 GCA_034667865.1 Gammaproteobacteria bacterium | reverse complement strand
GCGGCATGATCGCCAAACAGATGCGCCGCCTCGGCGCCTCGGTGGACTGGAACCGAGATGTGTTCACCATGGATCCCGCGCTCAGCCGCACCGTAACCGAAGTGTTCGTGCGCTTATACCAGGAGGGCCTGATCTACCGCGGCAAGCGCTTGGTGAACTGGGATCCGGTGCTGAAGACCGCATTGTCGGACTTGGAAGTGGCCTCTGCGGAAGAGGACGGCAGTTTGTGGCATCTGCGTTACCCCTTGAGCGACGGCAGCGGTCACTTGGTGGTGGCCACCACCCGTCCGGAAACCATGTTCGGCGACGCCGCGGTGGCCGTGCACCCGGACGACAAACGTTACCAGCACCTGGTGGGCCAAAAGGTCCGGCTGCCGCTGACCGATCGCGAGCTGCCCATCATCGCCGATGAGTATGTCGACCCTAAATTCGGCAGCGGTTGCGTGAAGATCACGCCGGCACACGACTTCAACGACTACGAAGTCGGGCAGCGTCATGGACTGCCGCTGCTCAACATCATGACCTTGGACGCGGCGCTCAACGATGCCGTGCCGCCCGCCTATCGCGGCTTGGATCGGCTGCCGGCACGGCAAAAAGTGATCGCGGACCTCGAGGCGCTCGGATTGATCGAGCGCATCGAGCCGCACAAGCTCACTGTACCGCGCGGCGATCGCAGCAACGCCGTGCTCGAACCGCTGCTCACCGATCAATGGTTCGTCGACATCAAGCCGCTGGCGGCGCCGGCGATCCACGCCGTCGAAGCCGGCAGGATTCGCTTCGTGCCCGCCAGCTACGCCAACGTGTATTTCGAGTGGATGAATAAGATCAAGGACTGGTGCATCAGCCGCCAACTGTGGTGGGGCCATCGCATTCCGGCCTGGTACGACGCCGACGGAAAATGGTACGTGGGCCGCTCGGAGGCCGAGGTTCGCGCCGCACATGGCATCGCCGCCGCCGCACCGCTGCGCCAAGATGACGACGTACTCGACACTTGGTTCTCCTCGGCCCTATGGCCGTTTTCGACCCAAGGTTGGCCGCAGCACACTGCGGCGCTCAAGGCCTATTACCCCACCGCCGTGCTGGTCACGGGCTTCGACATCATTTTCTTCTGGGTGGCGCGGATGATCATGATGGGGCTGAAGTTCACCGGCGAGGTGCCGTTTCGCGATGTTTACATCCATGGCCTGATCCGCGATCAAGACGGCCAAAAAATGTCGAAGTCCAAAGGCAATGTCATCGACCCGATGGACATCGTCGATGGCATTTCGCTCGATGCATTGCTGGACAAGCGCACCACCGGATTGATGCAGCCGCAAATGAAGCCGGCGATCGAGAAGGCGACGCGCAAGCAATTCCCGGAAGGCATTGCGCCCTACGGCACCGATGCGCTGCGGCTGTGCTTCGCCAAGCTCGCCACCCAAAGCCGCGACTTGCGCTTCGATATGCCGCGCGTGGCGGAATACCGCAACTTCTGCAACAAATTATGGAATGCCGCGCGCTTCGTGCTGATGAACGTCGAGGGCCATGACGCTACGCCACAAGGCGCGGAATTCAGTCTTGCGGACCGCTGGATTCGTTCGCGGCTGTCGGACACCTTGGTGCGCACGGAGGCCGGGTTCACCGAATACCGCTTCGATAACGTGGCGAACGCCCTGTACGACTTCACCTGGCATGAGTTCTGCGACTGGTACGTGGAACTGGCGAAGGCCGTGCTGCAGTCCGACAGCGCCGGGGAAGCAGCCAAGCGCGGCACACGCTTCACCTTGATCGACACGCTCGAACAATTGTTGCGAGCCTTGCACCCGTTGGCCCCCTTCATCACGGAGGAGATCTGGCAGCGCGTGAAATCCTTAGCCGGGGTCGGCGGTCAGACCATCATGCACGCCCGTTACCCCAGCGCGGCCGACATACCGGCTGACTCGAGTGCGGAACCGGAAATGCGCTGGGTCATGGGTTTCATCCTCGGCATCCGCCAGATCAAGGGTGAAATGGACATCCCCATGGGACGCAAGCTGCCCGTGCTGGTGCAGAACGCATCCGCGCAAGACCAGGAGTATCTGCAGCGCAACTTGCACTATCTGACCCGCATGGCCGGCGTCGAGGCACCCACGCCGCTGCGCAGCGGCGAGGCGGCGCCCATCGCCGCGGTCGCCCTGCTCGGCAACCTGGAAATACTGGTGCCCATGGCCGGGCTGATCGACCCGACAGCGGAGCTCGACCGCCTGGCGAAGCGGCACAAGAAGGCGGAAGGCGACCTGGCCAAGCTATCGGCCAAACTGCATAACGGTCAATTCGTGCGGAACGCGCCGCCGGAGGTGGTGGCCAAGGATCAACAGCGGGTTGCGGAATTGCGCACGGAAATTGCCCAATTGACGGCTCAGACTGAGAGGGTGAAGAAGCTCATAGACCCATGAACGCCGTAAAAGTCCCCAGTAACCTGGTCCGCTCACAGATTGACGCGATCCTCGCCCAGCTGAATCGCGTCATTTTGGGCAAGGATGCGCAGATCCGTTTGTGCCTGACCTGCCTACTGGCGCGCGGCCATTTGCTGATCGAAGATATACCCGGCGTGGGCAAGACCACGCTGGCCCATGCCCTGGCGAAGACTCTGGGGCTGTCATTCCAGCGGGTGCAGTTCACCAGCGACTTGTTGCCCGCCGATGTGCTGGGCGTGTCGATCTTCGACCGCGAGACCGGAAAATTCCGCTTCCAGCGCGGCCCGATTTTTTCGCAATTGGTGTTGGCCGACGAAATCAATCGCGCCTCGCCCAAGGCACAGAGCGCGCTGCTCGAAGCCATGGAGGAACACCAGGTCACCCTCGACGGCCAGTCCATGGCGCTGCCCGAACCCTTCTTCGTCATCGCCACGCAGAATCCGCAGGACCAGGTTGGCACCTTCCCGCTGCCCGAGTCTCAATTGGATCGTTTTTTGATGCGCGTGCACCTGGGTTATCCCGCGGCGGCGGCCGAGCGCGAACTATTGAGCGGATTGGATCGCCGCGATTTGGTGCACACCTTGGAAACCGTGGCGGACCCGGAGCAGCTGCATGAATTGCAGCAGGCCGTGCAGGAGGTTCACGTCGCACCGGCGTTGCTCGACTACGTGCAGGCGCTGGTCGCACATACCCGCCGCGCGCCCGGCGCGAATGCCGGCCTGTCGCCGCGCGCGGCCATCGGCCTGCTGCGCGCCGCGCGCGCCTTTGCATTGGTTGCCGGACGGCACGCCGTCATTCCGGAACATGTGCAGGCGGTATTTGCGGCCGTGGTCGAACACCGCGTGCGCCAACGCGGCAACGATACGGCCGCCGTCACGCGCCTGCTCGAGGCCGTTCCCGTCCCGTAAGTCTCGGACGCTCATTTTGAAATCATTGCGACAGGCAGCGCGCGAGCTCGTCATAGCCTGGGCCGCCAGGCATGGCCGGGACTCCCTGCCCATGACCGTCAATCGGCGCCGCGTCTTCATCATGCCCACGCGTTTCGGGCTGATGCTGGCTCTGGTGCTCACCTTCATGCTGGTCGCGGGCCTCAACTACAACAGCAATCTGGCGCTGGCCTTTGCCTTTCTCATGGGCAGCGTCGCGTTTGTCAC
>JAXDQN010000027.1:0-6937 GCA_034667865.1 Gammaproteobacteria bacterium | reverse complement strand
GGTTTGGCCTGACGTCGCGCGCCAATTAACGATCGCGATGGAAGCCACAGGAATGGAAGCGGGACGCTTCGCCGGTTTAGCGCAGATCCTGCGCTCCGCCCGCTGAGATCATCGCCAGTACGTTAGTAGGCGGGACCTTGTATCTTTTGCTCGGATGAGGAACCCGTTATAGCGCACCGCTCGTCATGCCGGGCAATGCCACCCGGAGGGAATCGGTGCCGATGGGTCCGGCATAGTCGATGCTGAACAGTAGGGGCGAGTCTGGTCGATTCGGCGAGTACGCTGACTCTTGCACTAGAGAGCGGATAGGGCCCACCCGATCTGAATGGAGGAAGCATTCGACCTGACCCGCAGCGAAGCTTCGGACAACCCGGAAGCCTTAGGATTGGGAAACAACCCCCGCGACATTTCGTTTGCAGGGCCGGCGACCAGTTCAGATGCGATGCTTCGAGATGCGAGCAATACCGTGCTTTCTTCAGCCGTGCACGCCAAGAGAACCAACGGACTTGACGATCGGGCGGTACGGACCACTGCGGCAGGTTGACGTGACAAGCGAGGCATGATCATGCGGATCGCCCAAGTTTCGACACTCTACGAGAGCGTCCCGCCGCAGGCGTATGGAGGCACCGAGCGGGTCGTCTCGTATCTTACAGAAGAACTTGTCCGGCTAGGCCATGACGTGACGCTTTTCGCGAGCGGCGACTCGACGACCGGCGCCCATCTGATCGCTGCTTGCCCGTGTCCATTGCGCCTCATTGAAGACACGGCCGATCCGCAAGCGTGGCACTTTGCAATGCTGGAAAGGGTAGTACGCCAGTCGGGCGAGTTCGATCTGATTCATTTTCATGTTGACTACATGCATTTCCCATTTTCCCGCCGCCTAGCCTGTCCGCACCTGACCACGTTGCATTGGCGTCTGGATACGCCCGGTCTTGCGCAGCTTTACCATGAGTTCGCGGACATCCCGTTGGTTTCTATTTCCGACGCGCAACGACGGCCGTTACCCTGGTTGAACTGGCGGGCCACCGTCTATCACGGATTGTCCGACCATCTATACACGTTCCACGAACGGCCGGGAGACTATCTGGCATTTCTCGGCCGGATTGCGCCGGAGAAACGTCCGGACCGGGCTGTCGAAATCGCGCGCCGCGCGGGCGTGCCACTCGTCATTGCGGCTAAGGTCGACAACGGCGATCGCTCGTATTTCGAGCATTCTATAAAAAACCTGTTCCGCGATCCGCTGGTTAATTTCTGCGGCGAGGTCACCGACTCAAGGAAGGACGAATTTCTCGGCAATGCACGCGCGCTGCTTTTTCCCATCGACTGGCCTGAGCCGTTCGGGCTAGTGATGGTGGAGGCCCTCGCTTGTGGCACACCCGTAATTGCCTTTCGGAACGGCTCAGTTCCAGAAATCATCGACGACGGAGTCACCGGCTTCATCGTGGACAGCGTCGAAGAGGCCGTCGTCGCCGTTGGCCGTACTGGCGAATTGGATCGGCGACGCTGCCGCCAGGCCTTTGAAGAGCGTTTCACTGCCGCCCGGATGGCGCACGTATATCTGGAGACTTACGAGAAGGTGCTAGCAGACCACCGTGGATGACCAAGTACAACGCCGGGAGCGAGGGAGAATCGGTACGCGTTTTTCGGCTTTGGCGAGGAACGGTTAAGGCAAACGGCCGACGGTAGGAACTGGAGCGCGGTTCTACCCGCTGGGCGCGAGCTCCGCCTGCTCGATATCTGCCGACGCCTACGGCCTACGTATCCGGGGCGAATGGTTCAAGCGCTGGCAGAACTCGGGAAGGGGCGCGTGATCGTGCCTCGCCACAGCAGGGACTGGCCGCACCAATCTCGGCCAGCATTCACGCGCGGGGCATTAACGCGCCTGGGGAAAGCGCTAGTCTTCGTTACCCACGCCTTTCGATACTTCCGCCGGACTCGCATATTCGCCATCGGGGAGCGCCTCCAGCGCAGCCGTAACGTCTTCATCCGCGCCGTTTGAGCGAGCTGTCTCAAGCAGCGTCTGTTTATCCGCCGGATATGACACTCCCTTCAGCGCCTTTTGTACCTCGATAGGCGAACGTGGGGTTTCGCCATGGTTTCGATCAGCCATATGTCCTCCAAATATTTAGATGGTTCGGCCTGCCCGCTCCGATCCGGGAATGGCGAGGCTCAGTGCCCCGTGCTCGTTGCTGCGTGTTGCCTTTGCTGCTGATTCAGCGATCAGGCCGCGCCGGCTGAGATATTTCGGCCACGGCCTTGGATGCGTCGTCGCCCCTTGCAGCAATGTCAGCCAAAGCTATCATCGACCAAGTGTTTCGCGCGGTTGACCACAGTAAGGCGGCGTATCTGAGAATCGGCTATTTTCTGTTCATCGTCAGCCACATCGTCGTCCTCGTAACACCATGGAACCGGTGCGCTCGACGCCTCGCTTATCCGGCACGAAGGCACCCCTTCCAACGGACAACGCACGAACAATGATGCCGCGATCCGTTACCATGCCGCGAGCTTCTATCCATCGCAGATGGGCAGAGCGCCCACGGTACGGCGGTCGATCAAGTCCGCACGCTCACGCAGAGTAGTATCAGGTGCGATCGTTTCGGCATTGCTGTCATCACTTCCGAAACCATGGTCCCAAGGTCCTCCCCCAGATTGACGCCGGAACATACGGCGTTCATATAGCAGCATTGAGCGTTCCTAAATGCCGAATTCGACAGCGTTGCTTTCCTGTGGTCCGCGCTAACAGTGTCGAAAACTCACTGGTGGCCCGCGGCATGCAGCGAAGTGACGATAGTTGCTGCCATTCTCATCGCTTCGACGGGCGCGACGGCGCCCCGGTCGCTGGCATGCTCAATGCTGTTGTCGTGGTTGATCGACGACCGGTAGTCCACTATGCGAATCGCACAAGTTGCCCCGCTCTACGAGAGCGTTCCACCATACGCATATGGCGCTACAGAGCGAGTGGTCTCGTATTTGACGGAGGAATTGGTTCGTCGAGGACATGAGGTGACCCTCTTCGCGAGTGGTGACTCCCGCACACTCGCGAGGCTCGTGCCGATCTGCGAGCGCGGGCTCTGGCGCGACGCACGCGTTTGGGACACGCTTACCCATCATTTGCGCCAACTTGACCAGGTGGCCCGCAATGCCGGCCGGTTTGACGTCGTGCACTTTCACGGCGACCCTCTGCATCTGCCGTTGACCCGTTCCATGCCGTGCGAGTCATTGACCACCTTGCATGGTCGGCTGCTCCCCTCCGATCATGGCCCGCTTTTTCGCGAGTTCGCCGAGGCGCCGCTCGTGTCAATCTCCGACGATCAGCGCAGCCCAATTCCATCGGCGAACTGGCAGACCACGGTGCATCATGGGTTGCCAGTCGATGAAATGACATACAAGGAAAAGCCCGGCAAATATCTTCTGTTTCTGGGCCGCATGATGCCGGAGAAGCGGCCCGATCTCGCAATTGAAATCGCACGCCGAGCTGGCTTGTCGCTGAAAATGGCGGCCAAGATTCATCCGGGCGAGCGGGACTATTTCCGACTCCAGATAGAGCCGCTGTTGCGCGAATGCCGCGGATTTGTCGAGTATCTCGGAGAGGTCGGCGGGTCGGTCCGCAAAGAGCTAATCGCGAACGCACGTGCGCTGTTGTTCCCGGTCGAATGGCAGGAGCCATTCGGGATGGTCATAATCGAGGCAATGGCCTCTGGGACGCCGGTCATTGCGTTTCGCCGCGGTGCGGTCCCAGAGGTGCTCGAACATGGGATAAGCGGTTTTATGGTCGATGGCGTGGACGAGGCGGTGAGGGCTGTAGCGAACATCGGCGATCTGAATCGCGCGGGTTGCCGACGAGCGTTCGAGCAGCGTTTTACCGCCGCTCGCATGACCGATGATTATTTGGCGGTGTATGAACGGCTGCTTGCTGGACCCACGGCGGGCGCGCAGGAGTTGGAACGCTTGCGGCTGACGGCAAGATAGCCTCCGGCACTCACAGATCACAACGGCATGCGAAAGAATCACTCGCTACGTTCGCGAAGCGGATCGAGGTCAAGGCAGTGATCTGCAGCCGTAACGAGTCGGAGAGAGGTGCAACATGCGCTTCATTGCATTGGCAAGTGACTACGACAACACGCTGGCGACAAACGGCCGCATCGACGCTGATACGTTGAAGGCCTTGGAAAGACTGCGCGATTCAGGGCGTCAGGTAATACTCGTCACAGGGCGAGATATTGATGACCTTTGCCGCACGTGCGATCGGCTAGATTTGTTCTCGCGGGTCGTCGCAGAGAACGGGGGTGTGCTTTACCGGCCGGCCACACGCCAGCGCCGACTGCTAGCGCCTGCTCCTCCTGCCCAGTTCGTGCGGGCGTTGCGAGCCCGTGGCGTTACGCACGTAGGCGTGAGCGCCACCTTGGTAGCTACCGTGAAACCGCATGAAAAAGAGGCTCTCGAAGTCATCCGGGATCTCGGATTCGACCTCCACGTAGTGTTCAACGGCGACGCAGTGATGATCCTGTCCGCAGGCGTCACCAAGGCGAGCGGACTCGCAGCGGCGCTCGAGGAGTTGGTTTTGTCGCCGCATAACGTGGTCGGCATCGGAGATGCGGCGAACGATCACCCGCTTCTCGACTACTGCGAGTTCTCTGTCGCGGTCGCCAACGCGATTCCCATGCTCAAAGCTCATGCAGACTTTGTCACCTCTGGGGAGTGCGGGCACGGTGTTGCAGAGGTGATCGAGGAATGGGTGACGGACGACTTGAGCCGTCATCGGGAGGTCCTTGGGCGTCATGGGCTGTTGCTGGGGCGACAGCGGATATCGGGCGCCGACGTCCGCATATCGCCTTACGGAGCTGTAGCCTTGATCACCGGGCCTTCCGGCAGTGGGAAATCGACCGTCACGACCGGATTGTTGGAACGGCTGGCCGCCGCTGGCTACCAGTTCTGCGTGCTCGATCCCGAGGGCGATTACGGCGACTTCGGCGATGCGGTAGTCGTTGGCAACGCCCAGAGCGCCGCTGCGATCGACGACGTGGCGAAACTGCTTCGACAACCCGGACAACGGATCATTGTCAACATGATGCGGGTGCCGCTGTCCGAGCGTCCCGTCTACTGTGCAGCACTGCTGTCTCGCTTGCAGGAATTGCGAATCACGACTGGCCGGCCTCACTGGATCGTGTTCGAGGAGGCGCATCACCTGCTTCCTGCGGACTGGGGTGCCGCGCAACAGTCGCTGCCCCTGAGTCTGGAAACCGCACTCGCCATTACTGTGCATCCCGATCAGGTGTCGCCCGCCTTACTCATGCAGGTCAACACCTTCATGGCAGTAGGGGCGACTGCCAATGAGGCATTGCAAGCCTTCGCGAGGTCAACCGGTCAAGCTGCGCCAAATGACGAGGTGTCGGCGCTCGCGATGGGCGATGCTCTGCTCTGGCAAAAGGATCGGGACTGGAAGCAGCCACATGTCGTGTCTATAGAACCCGCACGATCGGAGCGGCGTCGCCATGTTCGCAAATATGCCGAGGGCATGCTGATTCCGGAACGCTGCTTTTTTTTCCGCGGACCGGAGCAAAAGCTTAATTTGCGCGCTCATAACCTTGTGCTGTTTTTGGAGCTTGCAAACGGAGTCGACGACGAAACGTGGCTGTATCATCTTCGGCGCGGCGATTATTCGCGTTGGTTCCGAGACGAAATCCGCGACGACGAGCTTGCAACAGAAGCGCGAGAAATCGAATCGCTCAACGAGCCCTCAGCCAGTCAGAGCCGACAGCTAATGCAGTCCATTGTGGAACGCCGCTACACGCAATCTGACAATCCTTGTCTTCCTCGTTTTTTGTTTTCGTCACGTGGCACCTGAGGGTTGCACGACCGGACCGGTCGCCTCGGTGCATTGCTGCGTCAGCACATCGTTCCTGATGCCAGTCGATGTAGCAAGCCTGACCCACCAGTGAAAATTGCACGGTGCGTCATTCTCTTGGTCGAGCTCCGACGCCGGTCCTACTGTGACCGACGTGCAGGCCGGCGGACGCCCGCCTAGTCGTAAAGGGTGATCGGCAATGCTCGTTTGTGCCGGGTTGCGTCGTAGAAGCGGAAGATTGTCGTGTACACCTCCTCGCTTACGGGCTTGCCCTCAAGAAAATCGTCGATGTCTTCGTATGAGATTCCATATCTGTCTTCATCCGGCTTTTGGGGCGTTAGCGTCTCAAGATCCGCCATCGGCACCTTGCGCCACAGTGTTTCGTCCGCTCCCAAATGTGCGGCTAGTGCGCGCACACGCCGCTTATTCAGGCCTGCGAGAGGTAGCAGGTCTGCTCCGCCGTCACCGTACTTAGTAAAAAAACCCATCACCGACTCAGCGGCGTGATCGGTTCCAAGCACTATGCCGCGTCGGGAGCTTGCCACAGCGTACTGGGCAATCATGCGTTCGCGGCTCTTGATGTTACCCAGGACGAAATCCTGCTGATTGTCGTCTTGGAACGCTGCGCCTCCGGACAAGAGCGACGCAAGCATGGCGTCCGCCGCCGGTTTTACGCCGATGGTCAGCGTTTCGTCCGGATTGATGAATGCGAGAGCGCGTTGCGCGTCCGTCTCGTCGCGTTGCTCGCCATAAGGAAGCCGCATAGCGATAAAGCGGACGTTCGCGCCCATCTTGCGCAAGTGTTCGACTGAGAGTTGCGCCAGTCGACCGGCCGTCGTTGAATCGACGCCGCCGCTGATGCCGAGAACGTACGTCTCCAGTCGGTTCGAGCTTAGGTAGTTCGCCAGAAACCGTATCCGACGCGCGCACTCGACTGCAGCGTCGAAAGTGGGTGAAACGTGCAGATCCTCAATGATCGCGTGCTGCCGCAGGGTGTTTTCCGATGAAATCGAAGCTTGAGCCATGGGACCGCCTTATGGGTCAGTGGGTGGAGACCGAGTGACGGGTTGATGCAGTCACTACGCGATCGAA
>JAXDQN010000026.1:0-5450 GCA_034667865.1 Gammaproteobacteria bacterium | reverse complement strand
ATCAGCGACAGCGTCAAGAACGCATTGTTCTTGAACCTGCGCAGCGAACGCCGGCTCATATCGCCGCCCCGCTGCGCTTCTCCAGCCTGCGCAACATGGCCTGCGCCGCCGCAATCACGGCGAAGGTGATCAAGAACAGCAGCAATCCCAAGGCGATCAAGGACGAGGTATACAAGTCCCCCACAGCCTCGGTGAACTCGTTGGCAATGGCCGAGGAAATGGTGGTTCCGGGCGCCAAGATGGATGAGCTGATGCGATGCGCATTGCCGATGACGAAGGTGACCGCCATGGTTTCGCCCAACGCACGTCCTAATCCCAGCATCACGCCGCCGACGATGCCGACGCGCGAATGCGGCACGACGACATTCCAAATGACTTCCCACGTGGTCGCGCCCAAGCCATAACCGGATTCCTTCAGCATGGCCGGAACCGTATCGAACACATCGCGCATGGTGGCGGCGATGAACGGCAACACCATGATGGCGAGGACCAGGGAGGCGGTGAGGATGCCGATGCCGAAGGGAGGTCCTTTGAACAACGGGCCGATGCCGGGCAGATGACCCAGATTGCCGATCAGCCAGGGTTGCACGTGACGCTGCAGCACCGGCGCGAGCACGAACAAGCCCCAGATGCCGAAAATGATGCTGGGCACGGCGGCCAGCAATTCGACCGCGACACCGATGGGCCGCTTCAGCAACGGCGGACACAGCTCGGTCAAAAATAACGCGATGCCGAAGCCGGTCGGCACCGCCAGCAACATGGCAATCAGCGACGTGACGACGGTTCCGTAGATTGGACCCAGCGCGCCGAATTGATCAGTGACCGGATTCCAAACCTCGCGGGTCACGAAGTCCAATTTGAAGTGGCTCACGGCCGGCCATGCGCCGTGCAGCAGCGACACCCCGACGCCGCCCAAAATCAACAGCACCAATACCGCGGCGGCCAGGGTCGCAGAGCGGAATATCCTTTCGAAAACTAATTGTCTTGCGGCGTGTCTCGGATCGATGATCGCCACGTGTCAATGCCTCACCGCTTGCTGGCTCCCGCCTGAGACGAAATCGGCCGGCGCCGGCACCCATGTGCCCCCGCGCCGGCCGAGTGGGGAAGTTTAACCCCGGCTAGGCGTTTGCAGTTACTTTCCGCTGTACACCGGATGACCGCCGTCCTGCAGTTGCGACGCCCAGGACTTCTTGACTTGCGCAATCAAGGCTGCGGGCAGCGGCACGTAGTCCAGATCGGCCGCCATCGCGGTGCCATTGGCGTAGGCCCAGGAGAAGAATTTCAGCGCCTCGTTGATGGACGCGGCATTCACCACGCTGCTGGAGGCATCCGGCGTCTTGTAGACCAGAATGAAGCTGGCGCCGGTGATGGGCCAGCTCTTGGCGCCGGGCTGGTCGGTGAGGATCAGATAATAGCTGTCGGCGCCGGCCCAATCGGCAGTCGCTGCGGCGGCCTGAAAGGACTCGGCGCTGGGGGCCACCGCGTTGCCGGCCTTGTTGGTCAGCAGCGTGTAGGCCATCTTGTTCTGCTTGGCGTAGGCATATTCGACGTAGCCGATGGCGCCATCGGTTTGGATGGTCATGTTGGCGACACCTTCGTTGCCCTTCTGGCCAATGCCCGTCGGCCATTGCACCGAGGTGTTGGCGCCGATGCTCGAGAGGAACTTGGGGCTTGACTTGGACAGGTAATCCGAGAACAAGAAGTTCGTGCCGGATCCGTCAGAGCGATACACCGGCGCGATCGCGGTGTTGGGAAGCGTCAGCTTGGGATTCAGCTTCTTGATCGCCGGGTCGTTCCAAGTGGTGATGTCGCCCAGGTAGATGCCCGCCACCGTGGCGCCATCCAGATGCAGCTGGCCGGCTGTGATGCCCTTGATATTCACGACCGGCACTACCCCGCCGATGATCATCGGGAATTGCAGCAAGCCGGCCGACTTCAAGTCATCGGGCTTCAACGGCATGTCGGAGGCGCCGAAAGTGACAGTCTTGGCCTTGATCTGCTTGATGCCGCCGCCGGAACCAATCGACTGATAGTTCAAGCCCACGCCGGTGGCGGTCTTATAAGCGTCGGCCCACTTGGCGTAGATCGGATAAGGAAACGTCGCGCCTGCGCCCGAGATGTCGGCGGCAGATGCGGCAAAGGTAGCAAAGGCCGCTAGGCCGACGACCCCTAAGCGCTTGAGAATTTGCATTGTTATCGCTCCGGTTGATGGTTCGGCCTGGTTTCGTAAGGCCTAAATGTCAATTGTCATTATCGAGACGCTTTATGACGGTTTCGTGAAACCCTTCATTTAAGCGCCCGAATGGGCGATTCCCCGTCAAATTCTCGTTAAAACCCAGGCACTTAGTCCGTCGGCAGATAGTCGCTCGGCGCCGTCGCGTCGACTTTTTCCTTGGTGCCCATGGCGTTGAATACCGGGGTGAGGACCAGCGCCACCAGTAGATTCAGCAGCACGGTGTAGACAGCCGTGTAGCCGGGGAAAGTATAGCCGCCGACTTTGAGCGGGAAGGTGTTGGTGAGATTGATGGAATACGCCATCGCGGTACCCGCATAGGTGCCCACCGCCCAGCCCACCAGCAATGCCCAGGAGTTGAACCAGCGGGTGTAGGCGCCGATCAGAACGGCCGGCAGGGTCTGAATGATCCAGATGCCGCCCAGCAATTGCAGCTGCACCGCGTACTGCGTCGGCACGAACAGGATGAACACCAGTGCGCCCGCTTTGACGATCAGCGACACCAGCTTGGCAATGGTGGATTCCTGTTTATCCGTCGGGTTCTTGTTGATGAACTCGCGATGGATGTTGCGGGTGTACAGATTGGCCGCGGCGATGGACATGATGGCGGCCGGCACCAGCGCGCCGATGCCGATCGCCGCAAACGCCACGCCGACGAACCAGGACGGGAAGCTGTGCAACAGCAGCGCCGGCACGGCGAAGTTATTTTTGAATGCAGCAAAGCCGCCGGCGAACTCCGGCAGCTTGTCCACTCCCGCCGCGATGGCGAAGAAACCGAACAGCGCCAACAGGCCCAGCATGAAGGTGTAACCGGGCAGCATCGCCGCGTTGCGTCGAATCACCCTGCCGCTGCTGGCGCTCAAGATTCCGGTGAGGGAATGCGGATACAGGAACAGCGCCAGGGCGGATCCAAACGCCAGCGTCGCATACCCGGTGTAGGCGCCGGTGGTGTTCGGTCCCGGAACGGCCAGCAGCAATTTCTGAGCGGGCACGGAAGCGAATATTTTGCCGAAACCGCCGAGCTGCATCGGGATGACGACGATGGCAACCAGCGCCGTGAAGTAAATCAGAATGTCTTTGACCACGGCGATCGATGCGGGCGCGCGCAGGCCGCTGGAGTAGGTGAAAGCTGCCAGCACGACGAAGGCGATGATCAACGGCAAATCGGCCGCCAGTCCCGAGCCCTGAATTCCCAGCGCACCCAACACCACCTGGATGCCGACGAGCTGCAGGGCGATGTACGGCATGGTCGCCACGATGCCGGTGACGGTAATGGCCAGCGCCAGCCAGCGATTGCCGAAGCGGCCGCGCACGAAATCGCCGGATGTGATGTAGCCATGCTTATGGCACACGTACCACAGGCGTCGAAACGCCAGGAACATGATGGGATAGATAATGACGGTGTAAGGCACGGCGAAGAATGCAATCGCGCCCTGACCGAAGGCCAACGCGGGGATGGCGATGAAAGTGTAGGCGGTGTACACATCGCCGCCCAGCAAGAACCAGGTAATGACGGTGCCGAAGCGGCGTCCGCCCAAGCCCCACTCGTGCAGCTGATCCAAGTCGCCCTTGCGCCATTTTGCGGCGGCGAAGCCCAGCCAGGACACCAGGCCGAACAACAACACAAAGATGGTCAGCGCAACCCAATTGATATTCGACACGAATCCCCCACTCATTTTATTTAGTTGCTTGTTCGCGGCCGGCCGTCGTCAATCTTTGGTGGCGTAGTAGACGATGGCAGTCAATATCGCGCTGCCAAAGACCCAGGCGAGTTGAAACCAGTAGAAGAATGGAATGCCGATGAGGGTGGGTTCGGCCTTGTTGAAAAATGGCGGATACAGCGCCACCACGAACTGGACGACGAACAGCAGGTACCACCAGCTCCAGCCGCCGCGCTTTTTGTCTGAGGTGTTCATCGCGTCGATCCCCATCTTGATCTTAGGAGCCGGATCGTACGCGGGTCGGCGTGGGCGTGTCGAGATGCCGCCCGAAAAGGCGGTTCATGGCCCAAGGGCCATGAACCGCGCGCCATCGATTTAGAAGTTGTAACGCACGCCCACCATGGGCGCATAGGAACTGGTGAACAGGAAGCCGTTGGCCAAGCCGTTCGTCACCTGCGACCAGTTGACGCCCGCATAGCTATCGAAGCGCTTGGTGAAGTGATAGTCCGCCACCAAGGAGAAGTCCAGCTGTTCACCGGCGCACGAGGCCGCGCTGGCATTGCGGCAACCGTTGGCCGCAAAGCTCTTCTGACTGTTGAGATAACCCGCACCGGTCACTTCGAAGTTAGGCGTGGCCGACCAGCGCACACCGACCCAGGAGATCTGCAGGATTTTCTGGATGTTGAACGCCGTATTGTTCACGATGCCGAGCGTGTAGCCGCCGATATCCAGCGTGCCCACCGGATCCGGATGCGCCGGATTGTTGAACTTGATCCGCTCCCAACCGGCATAGAGCTTGACCGGGAAGTAGTCCTTGGCATTGTAGCTGGCCTGCACCGAGTAGCCCGTGTCATCCGAAATGGTCGCAGCCAACGTGTTCCCCAAGGACCAGCCCGGCAACGGCTGCGGTGCCGTGCTGAGCGTGGTGACGTTTGCCGCGCTCAACGAGGCTCCGGCGACGGCGCCGTGCACCACGCCGTACAGGGCGTCCATCGAGAAGCCCGCCATGTCAAAGCCAGCCGAGAACTCGTTGGTGGTTTGCGGTACGTCGCCGTCGCGGCCGAAACCATGGATGTAACCCACGTGCGCCGGGCCGATTTGCAGGTTGTACTTGAGCGAGCCATCTAGGCGATTCGTCTGGGTGGTGCCGAGTCCGCCCGCCGTGCCCGACAGCGCGATGGGAGAAAATGCCTGCGATTGCAGCTGCGGATCGTACTTCGTCAGCATATCCAGCATGAGTCCATTGTGACGGCCGAAGGTCAGCGTGCCGAAAGTCGCA
Source organism: Gammaproteobacteria bacterium (assembly GCA_034667865.1). Taxonomy (GTDB): domain Bacteria; phylum Pseudomonadota; class Gammaproteobacteria; order Steroidobacterales; family Steroidobacteraceae; genus Bog-1198. The sequence goes on along the minus strand of JAXDQN010000026.1, from coordinate 277 downwards.
TTGCTGACACCCGCATAGGCGACACCGTTGAACGCTTGGCCTGCGCGGCTGGAATCACCGGCGGAGGTCTTCGCCGTCGCGGCCTTGCCGTTGTCGGCCGCCAAGGATCCCGGTCCATCGACCAGTTTTCCGTCCCAGGGGTTGAATCCCGTCTCGAGCCTGAAGATACCGCTCCATCCGTCGAGGCCCGGGATGGGCTCGACGCCGGAGAGTCCCAGCTTGGACTGGCTCAGGCCGTTGCCGTTGACGGAGACAATCGATTTGTTGCTGAAGTTCT
>JAXDQN010000025.1:0-3883 GCA_034667865.1 Gammaproteobacteria bacterium | reverse complement strand
AGCCTGCGGTACGCGGTCGACCATGCGGGTCAGTGCCGCTTCCAGCAGCTGGTTGACCGGCGCCTGCGACAGCGCCAGCACGCGATTGCCGCTGGCGTCGGCCACCGCGGTAAAGAAATCCGTGACCGCGGCCACCGCCTTGGGGATGTCCGCTGAATCGCGCTGGAAGCGTGCCGCCGCTCGCGTCAGCGCCTGTAATTGGGCCGGCGTACGTCGGGCCGCGGCGTATTCCGCCGCCGCCGGTTCGATCGCCATCATCGCTTCCCATAATTCCAGAACGGTCACATCGTGCAATGCCAGCGCGCGGCTCACGCCGGTGCTGACGTTGCGTGGTTCGGGGCGCGTTACGCGAAGCCGTTTCTCGCCGCGGCCGCGACCGAGCAGCCCATGAGTTTCCAACTCGCGGATGGCCTCGCGGATGGTGGAGCGATTCACGCCGAACTGGCGCGCCAAATCAGTCTCCGAGGGCAGGGGATCGCCGGCGCGCAGCGACCGCTCGACGATGCGCTGCTCGATCTGATTGGCTATCTGTCGGTACGCCGGCGAGTCCTGCAGCGGCAGGAACAGATCGGTCACGCGCCTTCCCCAAACAACTCGCGGCCGATCAACATGCGGCGGATTTCCGAGGTGCCCGCGCCAATCTCATAGAGCTTCGCATCGCGCAGCAAACGCCCGGTGGGATAGTCATTGATGTAGCCATTGCCGCCCAACAGCTGCACGGCATCGAGGGCCACGCGTGTGGCGGCTTCGGCGCAGAACAAGATGCAGGCGGCAGCATCCTTGCGCGTGGAATCGGCACGGTCGCAGGCCGCGGCCACCGTGTAGGCATAACTGCGGCAGGCGTTGAAGGAGGCGTACATGTCGGCCAATTTGCCCTGCACCAATTCGAAGGTGCCGATTGGCTGGCCGAACTGCTTGCGTTCGCGCACGTACGGTATCGCGACATCGAGGGCGGCCGCCATGATCCCCAAGGGACCGCCGGACAGCACCACGCGCTCATAGTCGAGCCCGCTCATCAGCACCCGGACGCCCTCGTTTTCGGTGCCGAGCAGATTCGCAGCCGGCACTTCACAGGAATCGAACACCAGTTCGCTGGTGCTCGAGCCGCGCATGCCGAGTTTGTCGAGCTTCTGCGCGGGCGTGAATCCTTTGTAGCCCTTTTCGATGATGAAGGCGCTAATGCCGCGCGAACCAGCCTCCGGTGCGGTCTTGGCATACACCACCAGCACATCGGCCTCGGGGCCATTGGTAATCCACATTTTGCGGCCGTCGAGCACATAGACATCGCCGTGACGTACTGCCTTGAGCTGCATCGAGACCACATCGGAGCCGGAACCGGGCTCGGACATGGCGAGCGCGCCTACATGCTCGCCGCTGATGAGTTTCGGCAAGTAAGCGGCTTTCTGCGCGGCACTGCCATTCAGCGCCAGCTGATTCACGCACAGGTTCGAATGCGCGCCATAGCTCAAGCCCACGGCGGCAGACGCCCTGGAGATTTCCTCCATGGCGACGGTGTGGGCCAGGTACCCCAACCCGGAACCGCCATCCTCCGTGCTCACAGTCATGCCGAACAGGCCCAAGTCGCCGGCTTCCTTCCACAGGTCGCGGGGGAACTCATTGCTGCGGTCTATTTCATGCGCGCGGGGCGCGATGCGGTCCTCGGCGAAGCGGCGCACCTGGTCGCGCACCGTATCGACGACCTCGCCGAGGCCGAAATTGAATTCTCGATAAGCTGAATTGGCCATTGTTGCGGCCCCCATTGTCATTGGATGAGGATAGTTGGATAATCGGACTGTCGGACAATATTGCCACGCTCAGCGCCACAAAGCCAATGTCCAAGATCGCTTCCAAAATCGACGTTCGGGCAGCCGAATTCGCCGCCAATCGCGCAGCCATGCAGACCGTGGTCGACGACCTGCGCTCGACCCTCGAGCACAATGCGGCGGGCGGCAGCGCGGCGGCGCGTGCCAAACACACCAAGGCGGGCAAACTGCTGGCCCGCGAGCGTATCGATGCGCTGCTCGATCCGGGCTCGCCTTTTCTGGAATTGTCTGCCTTGGCGGCTCAAGGCGTCTACGGCGAGGAGGTGCCCGGGGCCGGATTGATCTCAGGCATCGGTCGCGTCTCGGGGCGCGAATGCATGGTGGTCGCCAACGATCCCACCGTAAAAGGCGGTACCTATTATCCGCTGACGGTGAAGAAGCACCTGCGGGCGCAGGAAATCGCCGGCGAGAACGCGCTGCCGTGCATCTATCTGGTGGAAAGCGGCGGTGCCTTCCTGCCGCGACAGGATGAGGTCTTTCCCGATCGCGATCACTTTGGACGCATCTTTTTCAATCAGGCGCGTCTCTCGGCCCAGGGGATTGCGCAAATCGCCGTAGTCCATGGCTCGTGCACCGCCGGCGGCGCTTATGTGCCTGCCATGTCCGACCACGCCATCATCGTGCGCAATCAGGGTCGCATCTTTCTGGGCGGTCCGCCGTTGGTGCGTGCCGCCACGGGCGAGGATGTGGACGCAGAAACCTTGGGCGGCGCCGACGTGCATTGCCGCCGCTCCGGCGTCACCGACTACTATGCGGAGAACGATACGCATGCGCTGGCGTTTGCGCGACGCGCGGTCGCGCGCCTCAGGCCCGTGCCCATGGCATCCGTCGCTGAGGCGTCGCCGCCGGGCGAGGACCGCCGCAGTCCCTACGATCCGGGCGAGCTCTACGGTATCGTGCCGCACAATGCGCGCAAGCCCTACGATGTGCACGAACTCATCGCGCGTTTGGTGGACGGTGCCTGGTTCGACGAATTCAAAGCCCTGTACGGCACCACCTTGGTGTGCGGATTTGCCGAGATTCACGGCACCACGGTGGGCATCTTGGCGAATAACGGCATTCTGTTCTCCGAAAGCGCCTTGAAGGGCACGCATTTCATCGAGTTGTGCTGTCGCGAAGGGATTCCGCTGCTGTTCCTGCAAAACATCGCCGGCTTCATGGTGGGTCAAGCGGCGGAGGCCGGCGGCATCGCCAAAGACGGCGCCAAACTGGTCACGGCAGTGGCGTGCGCGGCGGTGCCAAAATTCACGGTGGTGATCGGCGGCAGTTTCGGCGCCGGCAACTACGCCATGTGCGGCCGGGCTTATGGTCCGCGCTTCCTGTTTCAATGGCCGAATGCCCGCACCTCGGTGATGGGCGGCGAACAAGCCGCCAGCGTGCTGGCCACCATCAAGCGCGAGGCGCTGCAACGCAGCGGCGAGACCTTCAGTGACGCTGACGAGGAGAAGCTGAAGGCGCCCATCCGCGAACAGTTCGAGCGCCAGGGTCATCCGTACTACGCCTCTGCGCGCCTCTGGGACGATGGCGTCATCGATCCCTTGGACACGCGCCGCGTGCTGGGTCTGGCACTGGCCCTGACGCGAACTCAATCCGCCGCACCGACACGCTTCGGCGTGTTCCGCATGTGAGGCCTGCCGTGATCCATCGCTTAGTTATCGCCAATCGCGGCGAAATCGTCTGCCGCATCGTTCGCACCGCAAGGGCGTTGGGCATCACCACCATTGCGGTGTATTCCGATGCAGATCGCGGTGCGCGCCACACGCGCGAAGCGGACGAGGCCTACCATTTGGGCGCCCCGCCGGCCTCCGAGAGTTATCTCAACATTGCCAAATTGATCGAATTGGCGCGCCGCGTCGGCGCCGATGCCGTGCATCCTGGCTATGGTTTCCTGTCGGAGAATGCCGCCTTCGCCCAGGCCTGCGCCGATGCCGGTTTGGTCTTCGTCGGCCCGCCGGCCGCGGCCATCCTGGCGATGGGCTCAAAGAGCGCGTCCAAGGCCGCTATGGCGCTGGCCGGCGTGCCGGTCGCCCCCGGCTATCACGGCAGCGAGCAGTCCTCGC
>JAXDQN010000024.1:0-5648 GCA_034667865.1 Gammaproteobacteria bacterium | reverse complement strand
TATCTTGACACTCGGCTGCTTGTCGTTGGCGGTGTGAATCTTGGTGGATGACGCCTCGGTAACGATCGAGAATATCAATTATCACCTGGAACACGGCAAGGACGTCGAGGCGGCCATTTTGGACGGTGCTCACCAGATCGCCCTGCCGGCACTGGTCTCGACATTGTCGATCTGCATCGTGTTCGTGCCCATGTTCCTGTTGGCGGGCATTGCAAAATTCCTGTTCATCCCGATGGCGGAAGCCGTGGTATTCGCCATGCTGGCCTCCTACCTGCTGTCGCGCACACTGGTGCCCACGCTCGCCAAGTTCTGGCTCAAAAAACACGACAGCAGTCACAAACACAAGGCGCGCAATGCCCTGGCTCGCTTTCAGGACCGCTTTGAGCGCGGTTTCGAGCGATTCCGCGAAGGCTACAAAGGAATTTTGACGGCGGCCTTGAACGCCAGGCTGCGCTTCGCAGCCGTGTTTCTCGGTGCAATGGCTGCCACCGCCGTGCTGGCTTTTCCTATCGGTCCGCTACCGGGTCTCGGCCAGGATTTTTTCCCTTCGGTGGATGGCGGCCAGATCAAACTGCATGTACGCGCGCGCACCGGCACACGCATCGAAGAAACGGCGGCGCTGTGCGATGCCATCGAAGCCACTATCCGTGAAGTCATCCCCGCCAAGCAAGTCGCCAGCGTGGTGGACAACATCGGCCTCCCGTACAGCGGCATCAATCTCGCGTACAGCACCTCAGCTCCCGTCGGCCCGGGCGATGCCGACATCTACGTTAACCTGACTGAAGATCACAAACCGACGGTGGAATTCGTGCGCGTCCTGCGCAAGAAACTCTCCGACACCTATCCATCGACGATCTTTTCGTTCTTGCCGGCGGATATGATCGGCCAGATCTTGAACTTCGGACTGCCCTCGCCCATCGATGTGCAAATTACCGGATTCAATCTGCAAGCCAATCGCGACTTCGCCAATGGTCTGCTGCAGAAACTGCGTAACGTCGCCGGCGCGGTCGATATGCACATACATCAGTCGGGCGACTATCCCCAGTTCAATGTCGATGTCGACCGCACCAAGGCGGCGCTGGTGGGCCTGACCGAACAGTCGGTCGCGGGCAACATGTTGGTCTCGCTGTCGGGGAGTTTTCAGACTTCGCCGTCATTCTGGGTCGACCCGAAGAACGGCACCCAGTATCAAATCGCGACGCAAACGCCGCAATTCAAGCTCGAGAGCCTCAATGATCTGGGCAACACGCCGCTGAGCGGGGGCGTCGGCGGCTCCTCGCTGATTCTGTCGATCTTGGCCTGTTTTCTTCGCAGCGTCGCGCCGGCCGTGGTCTCGCACTACAACGCCACCCCCACCATCGATATCTTTGGGTCGGTGGACGGCAGCGATCTGGGGTACGTTGCGGCACAAATCAATAAAATCGTCACTGAGGCGAAAAAAGATCTGCCGCGCGGCTCGAACGTCGTGGTGCGCGGCCAGGTGCAGACCATGAAGTCGTCCTTCAACGGACTGCTGATCGGCTTGGTCGGCGCCATCGTGCTGGTCTACATGCTGATCGTGGTGAATTTTCAATCCCTGCTCGATCCCTTCATCATCATCACGGCCTTGCCGGCGGCGCTGGCCGGCATCGTCTGGATGTTGTTCCTGACCCATACCACGGTCAGCGTGCCCGCGTTGACGGGCGCCATCATGTGCATGGGCGTGGCTACCGCCAACAGCGTGCTGGTGATCAGTTTTGCGCGCGAGCGCATGGATGCCGGCGATACTGCTTTTGAAGCGGCCCTACAGGCCGGATTTACTCGCCTGCGTCCAGTGCTCATGACGGCCCTTGCCATGATCATCGGCATGGTTCCGATGGCATTGGGACTCGGCGAAGGCGGCGAGCAAAATGCACCCTTGGGGCGCGCCGTCATCGGCGGACTGATCTTTGCCACCGTGGCCACCCTGTTCTTTGTACCGACCGTTTTTTCGATCATTCACGGACGCCGATCGATGCATCCTTCCCATTCTGCGGAGACTTCTCATGGCTGAAGCAGCAAAGATTCGCCGCTACGCGCTGATTCTGCTCGTCGTTGTCATAGCGTTGGCCATCTGGGGTGAAGTCAGCCGCGTAATGGCGCGCGCCTCATTGAGCAAAGAGACCGCCGAGGCAGCGCTACCGACCGTGGTGACTGTTAACGCGCAATCCAGCAGCCTGGGCGAGGAATTGGTGTTGCCGGGAGCCGTGCAGGCCTATATCGAAGCACCGATCTATGCACGCACTAGCGGTTACCTCAAGAAGTGGTACAGCGATATCGGCACGCCGGTAACCAAGGGTCAATTGCTGGCGGAAATCGAATCACCGGAGATCGATCAGCAACTGACTCAAGCGCAAGCGGATTTGGCTACCGCGCGAGCCAACGAAAACTTGTCGGCCAGCACCAATGAGCGCTGGAAGGGCTTGCTGGCCACCGAGTCCGTATCCAAGCAAGATGCGGACGAGAAAGCCGGCGATTTTTCCGCCAAGAAAGCTGCCGCCGATTCGGCCGCGGCCAATGTGGCCAGGCTGCGCGATTTGGAATCCTTCAAACGCGTAATCGCTCCTTTCGATGGTGTGATCACTGTGCGCAACACCGATATCGGCGCGCTCATCAACGCCGGACAGAGCGCCGGCTCGGAGTTGTTTCGCATTGCCGAGACTCGCAAGCTGCGTATTTTCGTGCGCGTGCCCGAGACCTATGCCGCCAGCACCAAACCGGGACTCGAAGCGGAGCTGCATTTCAGCGAGTACCCCAGCAAAGTGTTCGCTGCAAAGACCGTGCGCACATCGAGTTCGCTGGATGCGGTATTGCGTACTCTGCAGGTGGAATTGGAACTCGATAATGCCAATGGCGCCTTGTTTCCAGGCGCCTACGCGGAAGTGCACTTCAAGCTGGCGGCGAATGCCGAGAGTCTGCGCTTGCCTGCCAACACGGTCTTGTTTCGCGCCGCTGGTCTGCAAGTTGCCACGGTCGACGCCGAGAAACGCATCAAGTTGAAGAGCATCGTGCAAGGCCGCGATTTTGGCAACACCATCGAGGTATTGTCGGGATTGGAGGCCAGCGAGAACGTGGTGCTCAATCCGCCCGATTCCATTGCCGATGGCGTCACCGTGCGCATTGCGCCGCCTGCCGCACCCGCCACGGGCAAGGCCAAAACTTGAAACAGCAGTGCGGTCTGTTCGCGGCATTCGTCAGCGTCAGCTGCGGCGTGCTGCTGAGCGCCTGCTCGTTTGCGCCCAGTTACAAGGTTCCGGACAGCGTAGCGGCCCCCTCTGCCTACAAGGAAGGCGACTGGAAGCAGGCGCAACCCGAGGACGCCCAAAATCGCGGCAATTGGTGGGAGCAGTTCCAGGACGCGGAGCTGAACGCGTTGCAATCCAAGGTCAGCGACGCCAATCAAGATCTGAAAGCCGCCTTCGCGCGCTTGCAGCAAGCACGTGCCGCCACCCGGATTGCGCGCGCCGATTTGTTTCCCACATTGAATGTGGGCGCCTCTGCGACGCGTGGCCGCGCCTCGGTGAACTCGCCGCGATTTCCACCGGGTGCGGAACCCGTCAGCAATGATTTTGATCTGGAGGCCGATCTCTCCTACGAGATCGACCTTTGGGGCCGGGTTCGAAATGCAGTTGCATCGGCCAAGGCCAGCCAGCAGGCCGGTGCCGGCGACCTCGCCACGTTGAATTTGGCCGTGCATGCGGAACTGGCCAGCGATTATTTCGCGCTGCGCGCGCAGGACGCTGAGCAGGTTCTGCTGGATCAAGCGGTCGCCGACTACATCAAAGCGCTGCAATTGACGCAGAATTTGTACAGCGGCGGCGCCGCCGCGCTGGCCGATGTGGCGCAAGCGCGGGCGCAACTCGAATTTGCCCGCACCCAGGCTGCGGATACGGCCCTGCAACGGGCGCAAAGCGAGCATGCCATTGCCACTTTGGTCGGTGAGAATCCCTCCAGCTTTCACATGGAACCCAACCCTTTGCCGCTGGCGCTGGCGCCGCCGACAGTGGCGACCGGACTACCCTCCGAATTATTGGAGCGCCGACCTGACGTGGCGGCCTCGGAACGGCGCGTTGCCGCCGCAAACTCGCAAATTGGCGTGGCACGCGCTGCGTACTTTCCAGTGTTCAGCTTGGGAGCTGCCGCTGGATTCGAGAGCACCCATGCCTCGAACTGGATCACGGCACCCAGCCGGCTTTGGTCGGTGGGACCGAGTGGCCTGCTGACCGTCTTTGACGCGGGCCGCCACCACGCGCAAAACGCCCAGGCGCGCGCGGTTTACGATGAAGTGGTCGCCAACTATCGCAATTCGGTACTGACGGCATATCGTGAAGTCGAAGATAATCTTGCGGCGCTGGCACAACTGCAACGCGAGAGCATCAGCGAAGCGGCGGCGGTCGCTGCCACTGCCACGGCGCTGGAGCAGGCCCAATACCGCTACAAGGCGGGACTGGTCACGTATCTTGAGGTCTCAACGACGGAAAATGCCGCCCTGCAGGCGCAGCTTGCCAACGTCAATATTCAATTGCGTCGAATGGATGCGACGGTTTTGTTGGTGAAGGCTTTGGGCGGCGGTTGGCAGCGTAGCGAACCGGCTTTCGCCGGACGCTGAGCCGGGGCTTGCCTTGCCCGGCTCAGTCGCGCCGGCAGCGGTTTACCCGCCGAGATTCTTGGCGGCGAATTCCCAGTTGATGAGTTTGTCGAGTACTGCGTTGACGTGATCGACCCGGCGATTCTGATAGTCGAGATAGTAGGCGTGCTCCCAGACATCGATGGTGAGCAGTGGGAGCTGCGCTGAACCCAGAGGGTTGGCCGCGTTACCGGTCTTGCTGATCTTGAGCTTGTCGCCGTCCTTCACCAGCCAGGCCCAGCCGCTGCCAAACTGTCCCACTGCGGCAGCCGACAAATCCTTCTTGCATTTGTCGACACTGCCAAACGAGGCGTCGATCAGCTGCTTGAGATCCGCCGGAGGTTGCCCGCCGCCATTGGGCTTCAGGCTCTGCCAGTAGAAATTATGGTTCCAGGCCTGCGCCGCATTATTGAATATGGCGACCTGCTCGGATTGTCCGGACGTCGCTTTGACGATCTTCTCCAGCGGCATATCGGCAAATTCCGTGCCCACGATTAGCTTGTTCAGGGTATCGACGTACGTCTTGTGGTGTTTGCCGTAGTGGAAACTCAAGGTGTGGGCCGAGATGACCGGGTCCAAGGCATTTTGCGCATAGGGGAGCGCTGGAAATTCAATGGGTTTTGATAAAACGGCTGCGGTGCTCATACACACTCCTGATAATTGATGCTGCACGCTACCGAACACCCCTATTCGGTTCCACCGGCTCTGCGCTCCACCGCTCGTAGGGAAATGCTGACGTTACTTACTGCAAAGCCTGATTGTGCCGCTGTGTGTATTGATACGCACTCGCGCGCTGCCTTCGCCGTTCTTGAAACTCAAGCTCGAGCCCGAACCATGGCGGGATTCGATCGGTTTTGGTCCGAAGCAGTTGTCGATGTCGCCGCTGAAAGTCTGCAGGTCAAAATCCGCAGTCGGCGGCGCCGGGAACTCCAAATGTACGTCGCCGCTGACGGATTGTGCGTCTAGGCGCCCCTCGGCGCTCAGGCTCAGCGAGGCCGACATG
>JAXDQN010000023.1:0-5179 GCA_034667865.1 Gammaproteobacteria bacterium | reverse complement strand
CGTGGACTTGGTTTGAACCACGTATTGATAGCGCCAACCCGCCGCCGCCTCTCTCACGACCAGCTCGTGCCAGCCACTCACCGCGCCGCGCATTTCCAGGACCAGGGGTTCATCGGCGCTGCTGATGCGCAGTTCCAGCATGACGCGCGGACTGGAGGGCGCCCATAATCGAAACCGCGTGCCTCCGTCCGGCAGCACCTGGGCGCCGAACGGCATGCTGTACGCGAATTGACCGGTCAGAGGTCCTGGTCCTTGCGGTCTTGCGGCCACCAACGCTGCAACAGTGCGGCGGCCCAGTTCTTGCCGCCCAAGCCGAATGCCAACGCCAGCGCCAGCATCAAGCCCGCCAGGATGATCAAGAAAGTCCGCTGCACGATGTCGCCGCCGATCTCCAAATGACTCAACGCAATCATCACCACCAGGGTCATGATCAAGTAGCGCACCAGTCGAGCCAGTATGTCGCCATCGGGTATTTGCGCATCGGCGCAATAATTTTGCACCGCGTTGCCGACGAAGCGCGCGCAGTACGAGCCAAAGATCACCAACAGCATGGCAATGAGCAGCTTGGGCGTGAACAGCACCACGCGCTGCAGCAGATCGGTGATGTAGGTCAGGCCCAACCCGTTAAACGCAATGATCAATGCGGCCAAGATCACCACCCAGAAGGCCACCAGGCCGAACAGAGTCGTGGTATCGCCCCGCATGCCGGCTTGTTGCAGGAAATTATCGGTGCCGGCGCGTTCGGTCAGCACATTGAAATTAATGGCCCGCAAGGCCCGTTGCACCGCGAAGCGCGCCGCCTTGGCCAGCAGCCATCCCACCAGCACGACGAATAGCCCCAGCAGCAACTTCGGCAGGAACGCCGCCGTCTGATGCAGGAACTCGCGCGTCGCGTCCACGAACATATCAATGCTTTGCATGACAGCTCCTCATTGACCCGCATCCGCGTCGAGAATCCCTTGCAGCGGGATGCCCACCCAGGTCGGGCGGTTGCCGATTTCGTATCGAAGTTCGTACAGCGCTTTTTCCAATTCGAACAGGCCCAGCAACCCGCGGCCTGCTTCCAAGAAATCATAGAGTTTCGCCTCGCGCGCTGCCGCATCGTAGGCCGACAGAAACGCTGCGCGCGTTTCCATTTCCCAAGCGCGCGCCAACGGCGCGAGGCGCGCCGCTTCCGCTTCGTTGTGGGCCACGCTGCGCAGAGCGCTCTGCTGCACGTAAGCGAAGGAACGCAGCATGCCGGCCACGTCGCGCAGCGGGGAATGCTTGAGGCGCCTCTGCTCCAAGCTATGCCCCGGCTCGCCCTCGAAATCGATGATGACGAAATCGTTTTTCGTCACCAGCACTTGTCCCAAGTGATAATCGCCATGAATGCGGATTTTGGTCCCCTGCGACGATTCCTTGGCGCAGGCCTGGATGCGCGCACTGATTTGCTCGCGCTGCGCCAGAACCTGATTGGCGGCATCGCGGTCCGCCGCCGGCACCGCCTCGAGCGCCGCCGCCAATTTGTCCAATGTCGTCTGCGCCTCGTCCAAGGCACGTTGCCGATAGGCATCGATATCCGCGCGGGTCAGCGCTTGCGGCGAAAAAGCCGCGGCCTGCGAAGCCGCGGCCTGCGAAGGCGCGGCCAGCGCGCGATGCAGCTCCGCGGTTCGCACCGCGAGAACGCGCATCATGGCCAAGAAGGCTTCATGCGCATTGGCGGGAAGCGCATCGCCTGCCGGCGTGGTGCGATACTGTTCCAAGTGACGGCGCAGGTACTCCAGCGCATAGGTCCAGCCATCGCCCTGATTGGCCACATAGGCCTGCAGCATCGCCAGCAAGCGGCTCTGGCCGTCATTGCCGATGTACTCCAGCACGCCGGCCAGCGCCGCGCAGTTGGGATAATGAGCGACTTCCGTCAGGTACAACCCCATTTCCAATTCCGGATTCATGCCCACGCGCAGTCGCCGATAGCCCTTGAGCATCAGCCGCTCACCCATCGTGACTACGGTGTTGGAACTGGAGCCGCGCGGCCGGTCCACCGGCAGCGAGGCAAATTTGGCGCCCGCAATCCGCTTGAAGGCTGCAGTCGGTCGGAATTGCAGCTTACCCTGCCCGGTCGCAATCTCCTTGCCGCTCGCCATGGCATTCACCACGGCGCGGCAAAAGCCTTCATCCGCAAAGGCGTCGCCGATGATGCCAACGTTGCCCTGCTGGCGGATCTTCACCACGGCCGAGGTGGCGAGATTCTTGACGCGCTCATCCTCACGCTCCTCCCAAGCCATTCCCAAAGGCAGAAAGCAGTCCTGTTTTTCATCGCCGGCTTGGTCGCCGCCGGTGTCCAACTCGATCAGCGGCACCAACCAGGACAGCTTGCCCTCCTGCCACAACACATGATCCAAAATACGCGCCCGCTCGATCGCGGTGCCCTTCGCGGAGTACCACCGCTGTGTCTCGATGTAGCGCGGCAAGGAGTCGGTCTCGAATTGCAGCCGCGTTTTCTCCGCCATGCCGATTCGCCACGGCACCACGCGTTCGCGGAACAGGCTCATCCAACCATCGAACAACACCAACACCGGCCGCTCATCCACCGAAACTATTTCTTGGTGCCACGCGGGCACCGCGGCGTCGGTGGCCAGCCGGAACCAATAAAAACCGTAGCCGGAAATGGTCAGTAAATACGGTAAGTCGCCGATCGGCGGAAATGCATTGCGGCCCAACATTTCCACCGGGACGCGGCCTTTGAAAGCAGCCAGATTCAACTCGACCGGCTGGGCGGAGCGCGACAGATTGGCCACGCACAGAATGGTGTCCTCGCCGAATTCGCGCAGATAAGCCAGGATCTTGCGATTGCCGGGTTTCAGGAATCGCCGCGCACCGCGGCCAAACGCCTGGCTGGTCTTGCGCACCGCCAGCAAGCGCTTGGTCCAGCTCAACAACGAACTCGGATCGCGCGATTGCGCCTCCACATTCGTGGACGGATAGCCGTAAACGGCGTCCATGATGGGCGGCAGATACAACCGCTGCGGATCCGCCCGGGAAAATCCGGCGTTTCGGTCCGGACTCCATTGCATCGGCGTGCGCACGCCATTGCGATCGCCGATGAAGAAGTTATCGCCCATGCCGATCTCATCGCCGTAGTACAGAATCGGCGATCCCGGCATGGACAGCAGCAGACTGTTCATCAGTTTGATGCGGTCGAGATCATTCTCCATGAGCGGCGCCAGCCGGCGGCGAATCCCCAAGTTGATGCGCGCCTGCAGATCGGCGGCATAGGTGGTGTACATGTAGTCGCGTTCCTTGCTGGTCACCATCTCCAGGGTGAGCTCATCGTGATTGCGCAAGAAAATTGCCCATTGGCAGCTGTCCGGGATATCCGGTGTCTGCTGCATGATTTCGATGATGGGATAGCGGTCTTCCTGCGCAATTGCCATGTAGATGCGCGGCATCAACGGAAAGTGATAGGCCATGTGGCATTCATCGCCGTCGCCGAAGTACTCGCGCACGTCCTCGGGCCATTGGTTGGCTTCGGCCAGCAGGAAACGATTCTGGTAGGCGGCATCGATGGCGGCCCGCAACTCTTTGATCACCGCATGAGTTTCGCGCAGGTTCTCGTTATTGGTGCCCTCACGCTCCACCAGGTAGGGAATGGCATCGAGACGAAAGCCGTCCACTCCCATGTCCAGCCAGAAACGCATGATTCGCAGCACCGCCTCCAACACGCGCGGATTGTCGAAATTCAAGTCCGGCTGATGGCTGAAGAAGCGATGCCAGTAATACGCCTTGGCCACCGGGTCCCAGGTCCAGTTGGATTTCTCGGTATCGGTGAAGATGATGCGCGTGCCGAGATACTTCTGATCCGTGTCGCTCCACACATAGAAGTCCCGCTCCGGTGCGCCGGGCTGCGCGTGGCGGGCGGCCTGGAACCACGGATGCTGGTCGGAGGTGTGGTTGATGATGAGTTCGGTCACCACCTTCAACCCCAGGCGATGGGCCTCCGTCAGCATGGCCCGAAAATCATCGAGCGTGCCGAACTGCGGGTGCACGTTCGTATACTCGGCGATGTCATAGCCATCGTCGCGCAACGGCGAGGGGTAGAAAGGCATCAGCCAGATGGTATTGACGCCGAGATCGCGAATGTATTCCAGCTTGGTCATCAGGCCTTTGAAGTCGCCGATGCCATCGTCATTGGAATCGAAAAAGGATTTGACGTTCAACTGGTAGATGACCGCGTCCTTGTACCAATGGGCGTCATCGACGATGAGGCCGGCGGGCGGTGCTTGTTCGAGGACGGTGGTCTGCACGTCGTTCATCTACGGCTTCACAGGTAGTAGTCGAAGTCTTTTTCGCTGCGTACGCGTCGACGCAGCCGAAATACGTGCGCCGGCGAGCGCTGCGGCTCCAGCATCACGTAGTTGAACCGGCCGCGCCAGATGAATCGTTGATCGCTAAGCAGATCATGCACCTGGTAGGGTTGCGCCGGGTCGAAATTCAGCGCCTCGATATCCAAGTCCACCCAGCCGGACTGCGACTGATGCGGATCGAGATTGACGACGGTGAGTATGGCGTTTCCGGACGCGGCATCCAGCTTCAGGTAGGCGATCAATTGTTCGTTGTCGATTTTGCAGAAATGCAGTCCCGCATCGGACTGCAGCGCCAGATTCTCGCGCCGAATGCGATTCATGCGCGCGATCAGGGAGCGCAGGCTGTCCGGCCGGTCCAAACTCCAATGCCGCAACTGATATTTTTCAGAGTTGCGGTATTCCTCGCTGCCGGGCTCCCGCGGCGTGCTCTCCATCAATTCGTAGGTCGGTCCGTAAATGCCATAGTTGGCCGACAAGGTGGCCGCCAAAATCAGGCGCGATGCATACACCGGGCGCAAGCCGCTCTGCAGCGTCTCCGGCAAAATATCCGGCGTATTGGGCCACACATTCGGTCGGTAGTACTCATGTCCGAACCCGAGCGCCAGTTCCGTGAAGTAGTCGGTGAGCTCCTGCTTGGTATTGCGCCAGGTGAAATAGGTGTACGACTGCGAAAAGCCCAACTTGGCCAGTCGATGCATGACTTTGGGACGGGTGAAGGCCTCGGCGAGAAAAATCACCTCGGGCTGCTGGCGCTGCGTCTCGGCAATCAGCCATTCCCAAAACGCGAAGGCCTTGGTGTGAGGGTTGTCGACGCGAAATATGCGCACTCCCTG
>JAXDQN010000022.1:0-3584 GCA_034667865.1 Gammaproteobacteria bacterium | reverse complement strand
AAAATCTTGGTGTTGGTGACGAATAAATCATCGCCCACCAACTGCACCTTGGCACCCAGCTTGCGCGTGAGTATGGCCCAGCCATCCCAGTCGCCTTCGCTCATGCCATCCTCGATGGTCACGATGGGATACTTGGCCACCAATCCGGCGAGATAGTCGGCGAACTCGGTGGCACTGAACTTGCGGTGTTCGGACTCGAGCTCGTAAACGCCCGCCTTGTAAAATTCGGTACTGGCCACGTCCAGGCCCAAGTACACGTCCTTGCCGGCTTTGTAACCTGCTTTTTCGATCGCCTCGAGAATGGTGGTCAAGGCGGCCTCATTGGACGGCAAGTCCGGCGCAAAGCCGCCCTCATCGCCCACGGCCGTGCTCAAGCCTTTGGCATGCAGCACCTTCTTCAAGGTGTGGAAAATCTCGGCGCCGTAGCGCAGCGCTTCGGAAAACGACGGCGCGCCGATGGGCAAAATCATGAACTCTTGAATGTCGACGCTGTTGTCCGCATGCGCTCCGCCGTTGATGATGTTCATCATCGGCACCGGCAGGGTGAGATCGCCCTTACCCGACAGATGCCGATACAGCGGCAAACCCTGGTCCATCGCCGCCGCATGTGCATTGGCCAGAGACACTGCCAAAATCGCGTTGGCGCCTAGGTTGGACTTCGTCTCCGTGCCGTCCAGCTTGATCATCTTGGCATCCAGGCCAGCCTGATCCTGGGGATCCGCGCCCATCACCGCCGAGCGCAAGGGTCCGTTCACAGCCGCTACTGCGTTTAGCACGCCCTTGCCGCCGTAGCGTTTCATGTCGCCATCGCGCAGTTCAACCGCTTCGCGCGAGCCGGTCGAAGCGCCCGAAGGCACCGCCGCGCGTCCCACCATGCCCGACTCCAGCACCACGTCGGCTTCCACCGTAGGATTACCGCGCGAATCGATGATTTGACGGCCACGGACATCGACGATACGACTCATAGCAATGATTCCTCGAAAGGTTTTTTCTTGACCGCCTGATCCAACTCGACCAGGGTCGTCAGCAGCGAACGCATCCGATCGAGCGGCCAGGCATTCGGGCCATCCGACAACGCCTTGGACGGATCTGGGTGAGTTTCCATGAATAAGCCGGCGACCCCGGCGGCGATCGCGGAGCGAGCCAGCACCGGCACGAACTCGCGTTGTCCGCCGGATGAGTCGCCCTTGCCGCCCGGCAATTGCACCGAGTGGGTGGCATCGAACACCACGGGGCAGCCGGTGGCGCGCATCACCGCCAGGGAGCGCATGTCCGATACCAGATTGTTATAGCCGAACGAGAAGCCGCGCTCGCATACCATGATCTGGTCGTTGCCCGTGGAGCGCGCCTTGTCGACCACATTCTGCATTTCCCAGGGCGAAAGGAATTGGCCTTTTTTGATGTTCACGGGCTTTTGCTGCGACGACACGGCCACGATGAAGTTGGTTTGACGGCACAGAAACGCCGGTGTCTGCAGCACATCCACCACCGAGGCCACTTCGTCCAGCGGCGTGTCTTCGTGAACGTCGGTGAGCACCGGCACGCCGATTTTATCGCGCACCTGCGACAACGCCGCGAGGCCGCCCTCGAGACCCGGTCCGCGGAAGCTGGATCGCGAGGAGCGATTCGCCTTGTCGAAGGAGGCCTTGAAGATGAAGGGGATCTTCAGAGCGGCCGTCATTTCCTTGAGCTGGCCCGCGACATCAAGCACCAATTGCTCGCTTTCGATCACGCAGGGGCCCGCGATCAAAAAGAATGGGCGATCCTGCCCGACCTCGAACGAAGTCAGCTTCACGCGGTGGCGCGGCCCGGCTGCAGCGAGGCGCGATACTCGCGCGCGGCCCTCACGAAGCCTGCGAACAACGGATGGCCATCGCGCGGCGTCGAGGTGAATTCCGGATGGAATTGACTGGCGACGAACCAAGGATGGCTGGGCAGCTCTATGAACTCGACCAGATTATCGGCCGAGAATCCGGAGAAGCTCAAACCCGCGGCCTTCAGTTCTTCCAAGTAATGATTGTTGAACTCATAGCGGTGGCGATGGCGTTCGAAAATCGACTCCTTGCCGTACAACGAACGGGCCAACGAGCCCGCCACCAGCGTCGCCTGCTGGGCGCCCAAGCGCATGCTGCCGCCCAGGTCGGATTTCTCATCGCGCACTTGCTGACCACGCTCCAGATCCTGCCACTCGGTGATCAAGGCGATCACCGGATGATTGGTGGCGCGGTCGAATTCGGTGCTGTTTGCGCCCTTGAGGGCCAGTACATTGCGCGCGTACTCGATGATGGCCAGCTGCATACCCAAGCAAATGCCGAGATAGGGAATGGCGTTTTCGCGCGCGAAGCGAATCGCCTGAATCTTGCCTTCGATGCCACGATCGCCGAAGCCGCCGGGCACCAGAATCGCATCCATGCCCTGCAGCGCCGCGGCGCCCGAGCGCTCGATATCCTGGGACTCGAAGTAATGAATGTTCACTTTGGTTCGAGTCTTGATGCCGCCGTGCATCAGCGCTTCGTTCAGGGAAATGTAGGAATCCCGGATCTGCACGTACTTGCCTACCATGCCGATGTCGACCACCGCTTCCGGATTTTGCTTGGCGGCCACCACCGCGCGCCACTCGGTCAGATCCGTGGGCGGCGCATGCAGGCGCAGCTTATCGATGACGATGTCGTCCAGAACCTGCTCGTGCAGCAGCATGGGAATTTTGTAAATGTCGTCCGAGTCGACCGCCGAAATCACCGCGCGCTCTTCGACATTGGTGAACAGCGCAATTTTGCGGCGCTGTTCATCCGGCAAAGTCTGCGTGCAGCGGCACAGCAGAATGTCGGGCTGGATACCGATGCCGCGCAGCTCCTTGACCGAGTGCTGGGTGGGCTTGGTCTTGATTTCACCGGCGCTGCCCAACACGGGCACCAGCGTCAGATGCATGTACAGCACCTTGTCGTGGCCGAGTTCCACGCCCATCTGGCGAATGGCCTCGAGAAACGGCAGGGATTCGATGTCGCCGACGGTGCCGCCGATTTCGACCATGCACACATCCGAGTCGCCGGCCCCCATGCGGATACGATGCTTGATCTCGTCGGTGATGTGCGGAATTACCTGCACGGTGGCGCCCAAATAATCGCCGCGGCGCTCTTTGGCGATGACGCGCTCGTAGATCCGGCCGGTGGTGAAGTTGCTGTGGCGTCCCGTGGTGGTGCGCACGAAGCGCTCGTAGTGACCCAAGTCCAGGTCGGTCTCGGTGCCGTCGGCAGTGACGAACACCTCGCCATGCTGGAAGGGACTCATGGTGCCCGGATCCACATTGATGTAGGGATCCAATTTAACCATGCTGATTTTCAGGCCGCGGGCCTCGAGGATGGCGCCGAGCGATGCCGAGGCAATGCCTTTACCAAGCGATGAAACCACGCCGCCGGTGACGAAAACGAATCGAGTCATGATGGGTCACCGCCGATGGGAAGGAGTGAATTCGACGGGAATTCAGATTAGCAGAACATCGCGTCTGCGACAATGCGCTTAGACAATAATTGGCGCTTGGCGCCACGCAATACTCAAGCCTGCCCCGGAAGGCGGCGCGCAAAATC
>JAXDQN010000021.1:0-7254 GCA_034667865.1 Gammaproteobacteria bacterium | reverse complement strand
GAAACACGGCTCCTGGCTCAATCTGGTGGAGGGGTTCTTCTCGAAGATGGCTCGATCCGTGCTCCGTTACATTCGTGTCGCATCCAAGGATGAGCTCAAGGCGAGGATCCTCGCCTACCTCGACGATCTCAACCGCGAGCCGGTAGTCCACGCCTGGACCTACAAGCTTGATACGGTTGCGTGATACGAGTCGTTCCATGGAAACGCTGTACTAGTACCTCCCGTCATTGATTTCGCGGTGAATCTCGGACTCGCTGAACGGCTTCCTGAGGTTTTCGGGCTTACCGAACCGAGCTAGCGCTTCGCCGAGTAACCGCGACGCAGAGCCATCCGCACTGCACGCGAACGTAACCTCCACAGATTAGCGCACTGGCGTTTTTGCTTCTTCATGGTGCCGCCCTCCCGGAGCCTCCGGCAAACCCGCGGTTCAATCACCTTCCGTGCATCGCCACGCCCTTGTTGCCACGCTCAAACAGTCCGCTCGCCCGCCATATCGCACCCGCAGAGACGCGACCTGTGATGATACGCACATCTCGGTATGGATCCTCCGATACATAAAAGCGCGGGAACCAACGGTCCCGCTTTTACTTAGGAGGAAATCATGAAGAGACTTCTTACACTGCCGCCATCGCCAGCCCTGCAGGTCATCTTGCCAACTGCAGGCTCAATTTCTGCCTTTATCCTGACGATGATAATCGCCCGTCTTGCGTGAGGGGGGCCGCCAAGGTCGACGCCTCCCCGATCCCGATCGGAAGACGCGTCATTGCCTGATGCCAGAAAAGGAACCAGGACATGCAAGTCCAGACATTGTCTAATAGTGACGGTGTGAGCAGGCAGGTGAGCCGCCCCATCAGCCTGATCGGCATGGCGGACGGAGGGGAGGAACGTCGGCTCCGCACGGCGTGGGGAATCTGCTCTGCCTGGACTTCCGCGCTGGCCGGCGTGGCCAGCCGGGCGCCACTGACATTGCTAAAGTGGATCTCGGCCGTCGCTGCGGCGGCGAGCTTCCTACCGCACCAGGCCTGGGCACACGTCAAATGGTTTGAGCCATATGACGTGTCCGCAGCGCCGACTCCGCTCAGTGGCGTCCTGACCCGACATTTCCTACTGGCATGCGCCGGATTTACGCTGCTGGTGGTCGGGGCCTTCCTGTTCGATCGCCTCGCTGCGACCAAACTGCGAGCAATCGCAGCACCTGGCAGGCACGAGGATCTTGAGGAACGATTGCTGCGAGCCGGGACGGGCGCCTTCTTCATGGCGCTGTTCGCAACCGGGGGGACCATTCTTACACCGGAATTACATACCGGTGCCGACTGGCCGGCCTGGCTCCAGTTTGGCATTGCCGTTAGCATGCTTTCGGCGCGTACCTGCGCGCTTGGAGGCCTTGGCATCCTCGTGCTCTATGGCTACGGCGTTGCACTGTACGGGATCTTTCACCTCTCCGACTATCCAATGTTCCTAGGCCTTGCTGCTTATCTGGGCTTGACCTCGTTTAGGAAGGGACGCCTGCAATCACACCGCATGCTTGTTCTCCATGTCTCTATATGTGTCAGCCTAATGTGGGGCGCGATCGAGAAATGGGCCTACCCGCAGTGGACATTCCCATTGCTTGCGGCGCGCCCGTACCTAACGTTCGGCATCGCGCCCGAGGATTTCATGGTCGTGGCCGGATTTGTCGAGTTCGCCTTTGCCTTCTATATCCTCACCGGGTTCGGCCTTCTCCGACTTGCAATTCTTGGGTTGGGCACAATCTTTGCCGCCGCGATCGTTGATTTCGGCAAAGTCGATGCGATTGGCCATTTGCCCATTCTGATCGCGCTCATCGCCATGTTCATGCACGGACCAACACAGGCGCATCTTTGGCTTCACGAGAAATCCGGCAGCGTCTTTCGCAAGGCTCGCACGGGGGGTACTGCCTTTGCAGCCACCGTCTTCCTCTTTTTTGCTGCCTACTATGGACTGCAATACGCGGAATACGCACATGGCTCGCATGGCCATGAGTTTGCGGCACTTTCGGCGTCGACCCATATGCGCTGAATGTGAGTTCTTCATAGTCCTCACAACTTCAGCGTCGGCAATATGGATCGTCTGGTTCCGAGCGAGCAGAAGTCGAGGCTCAAGTCCCGGCGAATCCGTCACGCGAGCTCTCGACTCTCTTTCTGTTGCAGCCCGGCTTTAGAATGCTATAAGCGTGGACTAGATTAACGAAGCGCCCCGCTTGTGTAGATAGCATTGAGCCCAACAAAAGCGTGAGGAGTGAGATGGCTGATCTCTACTCGTTCGATTGCAAGGCGTCGGGGCGTACCTTGAGAGGCATTCTCCTTTTCGTGGCCCTATCAGCCGCTGCTTCTGCGCCGCGCGTCCCTGGACTTTCAGTTCGGTGGCGCGGCCCTTTCGGGAATGAATCGTGGACTTAAGAGGCCGTCTCTATTGCAAGGCCCTGAATTTGGAATTGCGCTCAGCGAATCCCAGGGGATCAAACGCCGTCTTTATCCTGGCGCCCACGACGTGGACCTCCGAAACCTGGGCCGGCCACAATCGCGATGAACTACGCTACCCCAGCGATCCGACCAACGCTGAAGAGAGACATACTTGCCCCGCTCCTTTGCCGATACCTACTCCGGGCAGCTCTATCGATCGGTGGCTGACATTTCCGAAAACAAGGAGGACGCGTTATGGAACCGAACTGGAAGCTGACCGTGGCGGTCCTTGGCTGGGGGCTGGCCTTCACGCCCCCCGGAACCGCGCAGGATAATCCCTATGTCTCGTTGAGAGATGTGCCCATAGGGGAACCCACCGCCGCAGTCATACCCGTGCTTGACACACAGACCGTCGCCGACGTTATCAAGGGTCCCGAACATGACCTCAATTTCAAGAAGCTCGGTGATGAAATCGTCAAGGATGAAGAGGCGCTGAAGCGGCTGGGCAAGGCGCTATTTTGGGACATGCAGGTGGGTAGCGACGGGATCCAGGCTTGCGCCACCTGTCACTTCAACGCCGGCGTTGACGGCCGCTCCAAGAACCAGATTTCGCCTGGGTTGAACGACACTAACTTCCACGGAACCTTCATCTCCGGTGACAACCATTTTGGCAATTCCACCGTACCATTTACCGCCAACGACCGTCTTAGCCCGACGCCGCCAGGCCCGAGCGAGCCCCCTGATCCGAACTTTAACGTGCCCGGATTTCCCCAGTTCAAGCCGAATTACCAACTAACGGTGGGAGATTTTCCCCTCAATGGCTGGCTGAGACCGACGGAGCTGACCCCCAGGGGACCGGGTGTCGATGTATTGGAAGAATTCGCGAACGTCAGCCGTGATACCAATGATGTGATTTCTTCGCAGGGCGTACGCCACACCGAATTCACTAGTGTGACGCCCGGAAATCCGATTGATGCTGGCATTCCGCAGCCGGATATTTTCAACTTGCTCAACCCCGGCGAAGTCGAACAGTTCGACGTGGTCCGGCGGGTTTCGCCAAGAAACGCTCCCCCCGTAATCAACGCGGTATATAATTTCGACAATTTTTGGGATGGTAGGGCCAGTTTCATCTTCAACGGGGTAAATCCGTTTGGTTTCCGTGATCGCCTCAACACCCTCAAGGTTCACGATAAATCGACCGGAAAATTGAATGACGTGTTCGTACGGATTACCAATTCCAGCCTCGCTTCCCAGGCTGTGGGGCCCGCGACGAGCAACATAGAAATGTCATACGAAAACCGCCTTTTTCCGGACATCGGCCGGAAGATGCTGAAAATCAAGCCGCTCGCCCGCCAACTTGTGCACCCGACAGACAGCATATTGCATTCGTTGGTGAAACCTCGTTCGGACGGCAATAAGGCAGTGGCGGCCGGCCCAGGGCTCATACCCGAGAACTATGCCGAAATGATCAAGGCAGCTTTCCGGGACCAGTGGTGGGACGACACGGCCGACGTCGTGTCGGCGAAGGAAGCCGATAAACATGAGAAGCAAGCGGCCTCGACCAACAATCCCCGAACGATGAACCGGGGGCTAGGTCGGGGTGAGGTAGCAAAGGCCGGTCAGTCGACCAATGGCGAGGCGGCTGCCAAATACTATTCGCAAATGGAGTGGAACTTCTCGTTCTTCTGGGGCCTTGCGATACAAGCCTACGAGCAAACTCTCAGATCCGACGACACGCCCTTTGACCGGTTCGAGGAGGGCCACCGCGACGCGCTCACGCCGTCGGAGCGCAACGGCCTTTCGATCTTCATGGACGAAGATCCCAATCTTGGGGCCCATTGCAACAATTGTCATGCTGCTCCGGTGATGACGAATCACTCCGTCGTCGACATCGTGCAGCAAGACATGAACAAGCCGAATTTCCAGGGTCGACCGCTCGAAATTCTCGAGTCCATGGTCATGGGCGATGGAGCCAGCGCTTCCTACGACAACGGTTTCTACAACATCGGCGTCCGGCGCACGACTGATGATCTCGGCCGGGCGCTCACCGCCCCGGCGACCACGTTTGATCCGGTGACGCACCAGATTTTGGACGCTGAGCACGCATTCGAAAACGACTTGGACAGGGACCAGGATGGTCATGCCCGGCCGTTCCCGCTGTCCTACGTGGCGTTGGCTGAGTTGGCGGCCGCCGACAAGCTGCCGCCCGATGTGCTGCGATTTATCCAGCTGGATCCCATCACCAAGAAGCCAGCCAAGGTCTTGGACCGCCAGGCGATTCATGGCAGCTTCAAGGCGCCGAACCTGCGCAATGTTCTTTACACCGGCCCGTACTTCCACAACGGCGATTCTGCCAGCTTACGCCACGTAGTGGAGTTCTACACGCGAGGCGGAAACTTCCCGAATACCAATTTCCGCGATTTGGACACAGACGTCTTCGGTATACCGGGCTTGAGGTTTCCAGAGTTTAGGCCAACCGCCCGCAAAAATATCCACGACCTCGTGGCATTCGTCGCGCTCGGCCTGACCGACGAGCGGGTGGCCTGCGAGAAAGCGCCGTTCGATCATCCCCAGTTGTTCGTCCCCAATGGCTCCCTGGACAACCAGCCGGCGGCAGATTCGATGTTGGAAATCCCGGCCGTTGGCGAAACAGGTCGTCCAACGCCGATTTCTACTTTCCTCGACCTGGACCCCCAGTTTCCCGACGCCCCAGTCGACAAGGACTGGAACAAGCTGTCGTGCGACGGTGGCAGCGGACGTCACTAACAGTTGCGATCGGACCGGCACCGGCAAAGCCGGTCCAGGAGCTCGAAATGAACGGAGACTCAATATGAAACCCCAATCGAAGACGGCTGCGCTGTTGATAACCCTAGGGTTACTGTGGGGCACGGCTGCGAATGCCCAGTTGACGGTGTTCAACAGCAACGTGCCGGCCGGGTTCGCTGTAACCGGGTTCATCCAGGCAGCGACGCTCAATCCCGGCGGCGCGCCAAATGCCGGTGGTACAATAACGATCAACAATATCACCATGACTGTTCCCGACAATTCCGTCATCCAGATGCCCGCGCAGGCGCTCACTTGGGCACAACTGTTTGACGTCAAGCAGTCGGCGCCAGTGTTCGACAACGCGATTCCGGCGCCGACCCCGCCGCCGATCAATCATCCGGCCAATAATTCCCTAGGCCAGCCCATGACCGGGCTCGGTCTTGCTGACGCACCGGCAACACCGGCTGCGGCTGGGAGCTTTCCAGGTTTCTTTCCGTCCTGCGAGGTAACGGTCATCGGCAATATCGGCACGACGGGGGTCACCGGCAACCCGCCCTTTATCGTGGCTATGATCCTCCCTGTTTCACAGGAAATCGCCAACGCGGGGGCTGGATTCATCACTGCGATCGATTTCCAGAAGGGCAGATTCGAAGTGAACGGCACGCTCAACACGCTGAACACTGGCACCGTTGTCGAAATCAATGACCCAGTCGGTCGTTACGGACTCGCCCATAGTCCTGATCCCCGCTTCAGGGCGGACACCGAAAATCCGACCGTGACGTCAGGAAACGGTTTTCCGATGGGCATTCCAAGGGTGGCGCCCCCGGCGATCGACCTGGATCGGCCCACGTTCAATCGCCCACTGAACCCGGCGCCCGGCGTGACCACCCCATTTCCGCATAACGCTTTCCTGCAAGTCCGGGCACCGCTGATGTCCTTCACGATGCCGGCGGCCCCGGCGGCCGGCGCAACCAAGCCCGATCCCTGGAAGCAGGTGCCGTTCATGGTCGGCGATTTTGTAACGTTCTCCGGAAGCCTATACAAAACTCACCCCAACGATCCGGTCACGTCGTTCGACCCGACCAAACCGGTCAGCGCAACCAATCGCCCGATGAACCAGCAGTTTTATATTTCGGCCAATACAGTAACGGCCGAGAAAGTGGAGGTCATCACTGCGGCCGGCTCTGTGGCTCAGGTGGGTCCCGCTTATATGTCGCTGGAACACACCAAAATCGGCACCGGACCGGCGGTTCCGCCCCCGCTCGTCGGCCGCTTGATCCCGCCGGCGCCGGGCATCGACGGTGGCGTCGTCCCCGTCATCGAACCAAAGGACAATATCCGCATCATCGGCTTCGTCACCGAACCGACCGCACCGGTCGATATTTTCGCTGTCGACGTCAATCCGGCCAACGGTCAGGAGCAGCCGAGGCTACTGGGATCGGTTATCCCGGAAGTCGGACCTCCGGGGATGGGGAACCGGGGTCGTTTCCGGTTTGACGTAGGCAAGGCGAGCGTTTTGCCTGTGACCCGCGAATTTCTCGTGCGCACCCAGCACGGTACCGTGCCGTTGACCAAACAGGTCGGCATCAATGGCAGCCAACTGGACGGCCTCCAGTCCGGACAATACCAGGCGCCGAATTTCGACTACCAGATCGCGGATTCGCCGCCGGGCTTCCCGATATCAGCTTCGAACTTCAATACGTTTCCCTTCCTTGCGAAAGGCGAGGGTCCAAATCAGGATATCGGAGGCGCAACGGTGACCATCGGGCCACTCACCCCATTTCCTCCATCTACCCCTTAGAGCGCATGCAATCCTGTGGGGTTCATTACGACGACAATGCGACTATTTCAACGCCGTTTGCGGGGCGGAAGCCTCGATAGCGACGACGCAAGGCGCTCTCGAGCGTATCGTTCAGCATCGCTGTTCGCACGTCGAGGAAGGGTGAGACCGTCCAGAAGGTGCTACGGGGTTCGCACAAGTGCGAATCGATTCCCCTGAGGCGTGAACTGTGATTCGGTGGCAGCGAACATGGAACAGGGTCCGATTCGATGCTGCAGGATGATCTCG
>JAXDQN010000020.1:0-4027 GCA_034667865.1 Gammaproteobacteria bacterium | reverse complement strand
CGCGAATGGCTGCATCAGGAGGCCGACGCCGTCGGGCTCGACCTCCGTATCGGCATCGATGGCAATGCAGAACCCGGTCTGGATATACGGCAACGCGTAGGTCTGCGCGCCGGCCTTAGATCCGGTGTTTTGTGGTGGACGCAGCACGGTGGCCCCGAGGGCCCGCGCGATATCCCCTGTCTCGTCCGTCGAGCAGTCATCGATCACGATGATTTCGAAGATGTGGTAGGTTTGCGCCTGAAGGCTACGGATGGTCGCGCTTATGCTCTCGGCTTCGTTATAGGCAGGGATGAGCACGGTCACGCCAGAGACCTGCGCAGGCAGCTCCGACAGATTTAGTGGCATTCTTCTCAGCATTCCCTGTTTGCGGAGGACGCCGCCGCCTGCCCGTGGCCGGCGATGCGCCCTTCTCGTTTATGGACCGCAAACAGCGCATCCCAGGATGGCGAGATTGTGGCTGCGGGTCACCGCGGTGTGCGCCAATGCTCCGCCAAATCATCCGCCCCGGACTTGGGGGCGTGGCTCAAACTTGAGACTGCCACCTCGCGCTGCCGCGACGCGTAGCGAGATGACGTCATCGCGTTGCGCATGCGGCACCTGTTTCGACGCCCGGCGGAATAGCTGTGTTATACGTGTTCCCGCTGAAGCAGTTGCCTTGACCACTGCCGTCATAGAACAGATCCGCACCTGGCAATGTGGGTGCTGGCTGGGTTCCATTGTTGACGACTTTATTGAGCAAGACTCGATTTCCGTTGGGGTCGGGGTTGATACGATTGTCTTCAGCAGCCAAAGGATTGGCGGTAATGGCTACCCCGAGGGTATGATTGCCGGTCACCGTGTTTTCGCGGATCGTGAGCCGATCGGTCGCCACATTCAGAATCCCTGTGCCGGACGGGATCCTGCCTATGTCTCCCTCGGTGGAGGTATTGGGGAGATTGTTGTTTGTGACCGTGTTTCTTTCGATCAAGCCATCACTGGTATCTCTGCGCGGATTGAGTGGGTCTACTATCGCAAGAATCCCGGTGGCGTTTCCAGTCACCATGTTACTACTTACAAGAAAGTTGCTGGTATTCACGATCTGGATGCCGACTGTGCATCCACTCGCTCTGTTTCGTGAGACACTGACTGAAACGTCATTGCCTATGTAAAGACAGGTATCCGAACCGCCCTTGGCATAGTTGAAGACAATATGTCCATTGTTGGAGCAGCTAGGGTAAGTCGCGTAATCTCCATTATTGATGTAGTTTCCGCGCGCTATCACATAGCCATCAACCCCGCTTAGGAAGATGCCATTGGACGCCGCATTACGCACCGTTAAACCAGTGACCGTAAAATTATGAACCGCTATCGCGGGGCAAACCGGATTTTGGGATGGCGCGAATATGTCGGCACCCACATGGATGCCGTTGACAAAGCCGCTTGCGTCGATGATTGCCTTTTCAGGACCTACGATTGTTATATTGTCCTTCAAAACCCTCACTGACTCGCGGTAGGTCCCAGGCGGGACGATGATTATGTCGCCGGGTTCGGCGGCATCCACCGCGGCCTGAATTGTCGAAGACACCGGGACGATATCGGCGTGTGTGGGAACGATTCCACAGGCAACGCAGACCACAATAGCGGCGGTGAGGGTAAGTTTTTCCATTGACGTTGCCTTCAATTTCTTGGGGCCAAGGACGCAGCGTCGGGCTGGTTTTACCTTAACCGAAGAGGGCTAAGCCCTGCGCATGTACGCTTTCGAGAGGTTTACCTTCCTCGGTCATGGGAGCGAAACGCCAAGCGCGCGCTGCGGTTCGAACGAGACGAAAAATGCCTCATCGTCTGCGGCCGGCGTTCTATACCAATCGGCGCTCACGCTTCCGGCATCATCGCTTCCATCCACGCCATCGAAGCGGCGATTGAAAAGGCGGGACAGGCCGGGCGGCGCTGCTCCGCTCTCGATCTGTCCCGCCCCGAACTGACGAAACTCTCCGCCGAAGCAGGCTTTGATTTGGGCTACCCCGAGCTGCCGAACCACAGAGTGGCGTTATCGAGCGGTCCGGCGGTCTTCGGAACCGGCAGCGCGATCCACAAGGGGCCGAAAACCTTCCTGCGCCGCGAGAGACCCCGAATAGTAGCGCCGGCCGCTTCGGTCCATCGTGACCTCCGTCGTCGCAGGCGTCGGCCGGATCGGGGTTGTTCCGTATCAGGTCGTGCCATGCCGCCGCACTTCGGGCGTCGCGGCTGTAAGGCCCAACGCCTATGATTGCGAAGAAACCGATGCAGACATTCCAAGCAACTGTCTTGTTCGTTGCGGTCCGACCAGTGCCTTCAGGGTACCATCCTGTCCGAGCCGGCCAACGACGCTGGCGCGCCGCCAGAGGCGGTGGGCTGGAGGCCATCATTGACAGGCCCGGACAGGATGGTCGTGCGTGCAGGTTGGGACGAAGGGATGGCCGCATCCCGATCGAACCAAAGGGATGCGGATTTTACCCAGCAGTCGCGCCGGGTTGGGTTCTGTCGGTCCACGGCCGCCCGGTGTTCAGGATGACGTTGAGGATCACCCACCTTCTTCAGCTTGCCGCTCGAGCGAACCATGATGATGTCACTATTCCGAGACAACGATTAAGCTTCGCGAGCCAAGTCACAAAACCCTTGCGGACCAATCGACAACCGTGATTCGGTCGTCTTCCTCACCGAAAGCGAGTCGCACCATGGCCAGCCGCCCTGCCCCCGCCAAGAAAGCGCCTGCCAAAAAGGCCGCCGCGAAACCGTCCGCTGTCGCGGCGAGCAAAGGCAAACCAGCGGCACCTGCTCCCAAAGCTAAGGCTGCCGCCGCGCCTGTCGTCACGTTGAGAGCCGTGTTCGAGCAGCTCGGTGAAGCGCACGCCCTGCCGAAGAAACAGGCCCATGCGCTGCTGGCGGACTTTGTGGCCGCGGTCACCACGCATCTGAAGGACGGCGCACGGCTCCGCATGAGTGGGCTCGGCATTCTCGAGGTGAAAAGCCGGGAAGCCCGCATGGGGCGCAATCCGGCGACCGGCGAGGTCATCCAGATCAAGGCCAGCCGGAGGGTGGGGTTTCGGCCCGCAAAGGAACTCAAGAACGCAATATAGGCGACGACATCGCAGATAGACGTTGGCGCTTGCCACCAACGTGAAGATTGGATTTATGCGTGGCGGCGGCCGAGAGGAGAAAGTGCTGAGTCGTTCAGAGCCGACACCAGGCCGTCAGGAATGAGCTGCAAACGCTCGGCGGTCCAGTTCGGGCAAATTTCGCAGATTGTTTTGTAACCGCGCGCCGCTGACGATAATGTATCGGCGGGCACTTGGGGCTGATAGGCCATGTGGGCAATGCCTCGTGGTCACTTGCAACACGCGTCGCCGAGGCCCGATAGGGGGTATCGTCATGCAGATGCGGATCATCTGGGGCAAAATTCTGCCCGGTCAATGGGGTGCTTTCGAGGCTGCCTTCAAGAAAGCGCTGGAAATTCGCGGGGAAGTGAAGGGACTGAAAGGCCAATGGCTACTTCAGGACCAAAACGATCCTGATGCGGGATATTCGATCTCGCAGTGGGAAAGTGAGGAGGATATGCGGGCCTTCTGGGACAGCAAGAAGCGCGGTGAAGCCATGGCCGTGCTTCAGCCGTTCTACGTGAACCAGTTCACGATCACGAACTGCGCGGTTCGGATAGCATCGTCATATTGACGGCGGCGCCATCAGGTTCGGCGACCTGCTGCACCAACTCGAGAACGCGATACGGCCGGCCCGGCGGCCATTCCCGTAGGCCGCAGAGCAAGCCGTCGTAGGGGCGCGCTGGCAATCGGCTTGTTGGACACCATGTTGGCTTGTTGGCAGCCCATTGGCAGCCAATCCTTCAAGGAGGCAGAAATGGCAGTAGCAAGCGTGTCAAAGATCACAGCGGCTTCACCGACCAGCTTCGATGCCGCTATCCAGGAAGGCCTCGCACGAGCAAACAAGACATTGCGCGGAATCACTGGTCTGCACGTGGTCGAGGAAAAGGCGAGCGTGAAAAACGGCAAGATTG
>JAXDQN010000019.1:0-3649 GCA_034667865.1 Gammaproteobacteria bacterium | reverse complement strand
CAACCGCTCCGCCGCAACATTGAGATACGTCACTCGACCAGCCACATCGGTGCTCACGACTGCGTCGCCGATGGAGTCAAGTGGAATTTGGGCGCGCTCCTTCTGTTCGAACAGAGTTTCCGTATTCGCCGCGCGCTCGATCATACGGCTGACCGCCTTCGGCAATAAATACGCGTCTAAGCGATCCTTTAAGAGGTATTCGTGAGCTCCACCTTGCACAGCCAATTTCGCGACGTCCTCATCTTGCACTGCAGTGAGAAGGAGGATCGGAATGTGTGGTGCCGCCTGAATGAGGCGGGCAAATGTCTCAATTCCGTCGCTGTCGGGTAGCGAAAGATCCGCCAAGATCGCCGTGATACAGGCCGGATCCGCGCTTTCCTGAGCCGCTGTTTGTGCCAGCACTTCAATGCCGCCGGCGCAATTTCTGACCCACACCACTCGGAACGGCTCATCACGCGAATTGATCAGAGCATCTCGAACCGCAGTGCCATCGACAGCATTATTCTGAATGAGGAGTACGGTTTGCAATGCTCAATCCTGCGCGATCCAGTCCTTGGCATTCGATCTAAGCAGGATTTCGAATGGCCTACCGTACGGTAGCGAACATTTGAGCAGGAGAGGTCAGCTGCCATAGAAGGTCTCTCTGAGTCCGCAATGAGCGCAGATTTCTCGCAATTTTGAAATTATGCGTCGGCGATTTCGGTGAACCTCGCCACCGGCGGCCGCACGCACCAAATATCGACCAAACCGAATCGCGTTTTTTTGATCACGACGCAGCATGCGGTCCGGCGGCCAAACGTCACGCCAGTGTTGGTTAGCGAACAGTCGTAAGAATTGCCATGGTGCATACTGGCGTGCCGTTGGACAATGGATGTTCTCGCCCGTGCCTCAAAATGACATGTTTGAAAGAATGCGTCGTCGCGTGCCGCTCCGTAATGCCCGGTCGAATCGCGAGGCTAGGCCGCAATTTGATGAATCTGCGCGCCCCGATTCCATGAATCCGGCTCGATTCATAAAAATCGAAGGACGCCACTCATCGCACACTTAGGGCATGGCGTCGAACACCGCTGGGGAGAACGGGTGGTGGTGGATATACCGGTCCAGGTGGCAGCCGCCGCCGTCGCCGGAGTCGATTGCTTCATCAAGGACCTCAGTTTGAGCGGTGCGTTCGTGAGATCCGATCGCGATTTGCGTCTTCACACTCTCATCGATGTCCGCATCGAGCTGCCCCCGCCAACGACGCGTATAGCGATAGTCAAGGCGTATATCTCGCGGAAAGTTCAAGAGGGCGTGGGCATCGAGTGGTGTGAGTTTGCGCCAACTATCGTCAAAGACTTGTTGCGGTCTGCGGTTGTTCGGTTCCCTCTTTGACACGTTGGCAATTGCAGTGAGACTGGGTAGGGCTAGTCTTACGTCCTTTCATCCCTATTTGAGCTAGCACCGAACGTTGGAAAAGACCTATCCTCGATGTATTAAGACGTCAAGCAAAGGGACATGCGCGATGACTGGCCCCTCCAGCACGGTGCGGCGCCGTGGGCCTGCTTCGCAGACCAGCGGCGGCGTCAATGTCTATCTCAATTGAGGAGACGCAGCTGGAGTGTGAAGGGTTGATAACCCATTTACAGAATGCTGCAGAATTGAGAGATACCGCCCTCTCTCACGAGTTGCATGACGAGCTGGGCGGACTGATGGGAGCCGCCGTCATGGATCTAGACGCAGTGCGCCGCATTAAACCTCCCCTGTCTCAAAGTGCCTTGAAGCGTGTCGATCGAGTGAAGCGAACGCTCGAACAAGCAATCGACTTGAAGCGCCGCGTCATCGAAGAATTGCGGCCGAGCATACTGGATAACTTCGGTCTGTTTGCCGCGCTTCGATGGCAACTCAAGAAAACCTGGACCAATTCGGATGTCGTGTTCACACAAACCTATCCGAATGTTGAGCCTCAGTTTGAGTCGCATGCAGCCATCGCGCTGTTCCGCATTGCTCAGGAGGCGCTTCCAATAGCGTGCAAACGCGAGTTGGTAAAATCCACCGATCTCACGGTGTCTGTGGATCAGGGAAATTTTTCGATGAGATTTTCCGATGACGGAGTCCCCACCGCCGAAGCGCAAACGGTAGACCCGATGGTCCTAGCGTCAATGCGACATCGAATCCGCGTGCTGGGCGGCACCGTTCAAATCTCTAGCACCGATGCGGGCGCGACAATTTTGACAGTAGCGATGCCCTTGACGGAAGTCCTCGCCGATTAGCGAGCGAAGAATTAACTCGCGAGCGATATTGGCCCGCTGACTCTCCGCACCGGTAAATCAATAGTAAAGATGCATCCCGAGCCAGGTATATCGCAAACCGTTAAAACCCCATTGTTTGCCTCGACACTGCGCCGACAGATATCGAGTCCCAGACCCAATCCCGATCGATCTTGGCCGCCTTGAACGAACGGCAACAACAGTTTTTCCGGCAGACCGCTCGGCAGACCGCCGCAGTGATCCTCTACCCTGATAAAAACTCGGCTCCCAGCGACTTGCGCGTACAGGCGCACTTCACTGTGTCGCTTCGTAAACTTAAACGCATTCTGAAGCAGGTTGCCGACCGCTGCCGCCAGCATCTCGGGGTCCACATCAACCTCGGAGTCATGATCCGTAGGCGACACCGCGAAGCGGCATTCGCGCGTCAGCGGATCGAGTGAAGAGGAGGCTGCCACTTCGCTCAAGAAATCCGCAAGACGTACGGTTTTTAGGCGCGGCGGCAGGCCTGCGGTTACTCTAACTTCGGCCAGTGAACGATCGATGAGATTGCGCATTCCGATTAGACTGCGGTCAAGCACCGCACCGGTCGCACCGGACATACCAACATTGCCCGCTTTGATTGCTTTGACCGCGTAGGTCGCAATGTGTAGATAGTTTCTCAGCTCATGGGCCAGGGGCCCCAGCCGTGAATTTAGCGCCTCGAAGCCATCTTCCGTTGTGGCGGCAGCTTGTCGATAGGCAT
Source organism: Gammaproteobacteria bacterium (assembly GCA_034667865.1). Lineage (GTDB taxonomy): Bacteria > Pseudomonadota > Gammaproteobacteria > Steroidobacterales > Steroidobacteraceae > Bog-1198. The sequence continues at coordinate 661 of JAXDQN010000019.1, read as the reverse complement.
ACTCAGTAACGGCCCCCGCGACAGCCTTGTCGAGGCACCGGTTGAAGGTTTGAAATTCATCGACTTCGATTGGTGCGCCGGTTTTAGAAGCGAGACCCGTGACGGCTTGGCACACGTCCCCGTAGTCCCGAACAACCTGTTCGAGCGTGTATCCACGCTCTAGTAAGTCGCGCCCATGCAATGCCGCCATTGATCCAATGTCGGAAACGGACACACGCGGCACGTCCGACGTCATACGATTTCGTGGCGGCTCAGGTGCTTGCTCGATGGTGAGCGTTTCGATGAGCTGATCGAGAAAGATCGGTACCCCATGATCCTGCTCATTGCCAGCGGCGTTGGGTTCTGACCTGCTAGCAGCCATGGCTCTGCACTGATCAATCAAGACCGCGCGGTTCGTCTTGATAAACTCGTGGAGCACCACTTAGGCTAGTTTTATCAACCTGGGGTCGTCTGTACGGTAGAGCACATAGCGACGCATAGCCATTGCGAGCGGCCGTCTGTTTGGCGAATTTGGGAATTTCGGGTAATGCTCGCGGAGTCCGAGCAATAGATGCCGACTTTGCGCGCCGATACCGCAACATGATAAATTCTTGGGAAATTGGCTAGACATAGCCGCCATCAATGGACAAATCCGGGGCAAGGAACGCGCCAAATGACCACT
>JAXDQN010000018.1:0-3215 GCA_034667865.1 Gammaproteobacteria bacterium | reverse complement strand
GTAGTGTCGCGAAGGCGCCCGCGCAACAAACCAATCCGCGCGCGGGCAGGGTGGGCATAATGGTCGGATGGACATACCACACTTGGAAATTCCCACCCTCGGCATCAATGGCTCGGACCAACGTTTTCCCGTGCGACGAATTTACTGCGTCGGCCTGAATTACGCCGACCACGCGCGCGAAATGGGCAACGATCCGAATCGCCATCCGCCTTTTTTCTTTGGCAAGCCGGCAGATGCCGTCGTGAGCACCGGTGCCGCTTTGTCCTTTCCCGCCAAAACGGCGCAGTTGCATCATGAAGTCGAGTTGGTGGTCGCCATTGGAAAGGGCGGCTCGAACATCGCGGTGCAAGACGCGCCGCAGTGCATTTTCGGCTACGCGGTCGGCCTCGATTTGACGCGCCGCGACTTGCAGGCGGAAGCCAAGAAGCTGGGTCGACCGTGGGACATGGGTAAGGGTTTCGATCATTCCGCCCCAATCGGACTGCTGACCCGGGGCTTGCCGCCGGCGTCGGGTTCGATTTCCTTGACGGTGGACGGCGCTCCTCGTCAGTCCGGAGATCTCCGCGACATGATTTGGAGCGTCGCCGAAGTCATCTCGCATCTGTCAGGTTTTATTGCGCTGGCACCCGGCGATTTGATCTTCACGGGAACCCCATCCGGGGTGGGTCCCATCCTCCCCGGGCAAACGGTGCGCGGCGTCATCGCTGGTATCGAGCCGATCGAGGTCAGCTTCCATGCTTGAAAAATTCTGGTTGCTGCGCGCAACGCTGATCTGGGCTGCCTTGCTCGGCGGATCATTCGCGGCGCAGGCGCAGGCGCAGGGTCAGGGTCAGGACTTGCAGCAGCGTGTCGACCGAGTGCTGACGCGCACGCCGCTGATCGACGGGCACAATGATTTGCCATGGGAAATCCGCGAGCGGTTCAACGACGATGTTGCGGCTGTGGATCTCGCGGCAGATACCGCGCATTTGCCGCTCAAGGCGGGACAGGCCGCATTGATGACCGATATTCCGCGACTGCGCGCCGGTCACGTGGGTGCGCAGTTTTGGTCGGTTTGGATTCCGGTGAGTACTCCAGGGTACGAAGCGGTGCAGATCACTCTCGAGCAGATCGACTTGGTGAAGCGCATGACGGCCCGTTATCCGAAGGATCTGCAGATGGCCTATGGCGCGGCCGATATTCGCCGCATTCACATGAGCGGCAAGGTTGCCTCGTTGATTGGCATCGAAGGCGGCCACCAGATCAACAATTCTCTGGCCGTGCTGCGGCAGATGTACGACGCCGGTGCGCGCTACATGACGCTGACGCATTCCAATAACACCGCATGGGCCGACTCGGCCACCGACAATCCCGTGCATCATGGCCTGACTGCATTCGGCATCGAGATCGTGCGCGAGATGAACCGCATGGGAATGTTGGTGGACTTGAGCCACGTTTCCGCAGAAACCATGCGTGCCGCATTGCTCGTCAGCGAGGCGCCGGTGATTTTTTCGCATTCGTCGGCACGCGCCTTGGACGATCATCCGCGCAACGTTGCGGATGACGTGCTGGTAGCCCTGGCGTCCAATGGCGGTGTGGTGATGGTCAACTTTGCCCCGCCTTACGTATCGGCGGCGCGTAATCATTGGCAGGCTGATTTGGCGGCCGAGCAAGCTCGAAATAACACGCCGCCGTTTGGCGGTTTGTACATTGGCCAACCGGATCGCGCCAAGGCCGCACTCGAGGCGTGGCAGGCACAACATCCGCGGCCCGACACCACGCTCGCGCAAGTGGCCGACCACGTGGAGCACATCCGTCGCGTCGCCGGCGTCGATCACGTCGGCCTCGGTTCGGACTTCGACGGCATCCCCGACGCACCGGTCGGATTGGAAGGGGTCAATCGCTATCCCGCGTTGCTCGAGGAATTGATGCGTCGAGGTTGGAGCGATGAAGACATCGCCAAGGTGGCCGGCGAGAATTTGCTGCGAGTTTTGGCGAAGGCAGAAATGGTCAGCGCGAAACTGCGTCAGTCGCGCGGCGCTTCAATGGCGACGCTGGCCATCGACAAATAAAATTGGCTTGACTCTGATATATCAAAGCGGGGCGCGAATACGTCCTCGCGGCGGACGAATATCGCTTTCCATATGTCGCTCTCTAGCTGACATAAATGCATTGCGTGATCCGAGTTGGGGCACGCATCGATTCCCTTCTATGCCCGCGCTGAATCATTTGCTCATGCGCTATTGACATTGCGACATCAATTAATCGAATAATGCACGCGGCTAAGTGTGACATTGAAGATACAGTGCGCACCGAAACGAGGCAGATGCAGCCTCACGCTTTGTAGCGATGTGGCTCATCGCTGATCCTTCACCGCGAACTGGCGCGCGGCAGGAGGTTGGAGTGGTTAAAAACGGAAAGGCAGGGGATAACTGCTTTCCAAGGGGGATCGGGTATGACGATAAGAACAGGCTCGCTGTTGATTTGCGTCACGGCGGCAGCTATTTCATCCACCGTTTTTGCAGCTCCGGCAGCCCCTCCAGGCGGTACAGCAAGCATCGCCGCCCCCGACGAAGGCATCCAAGAAATTGTTGTTACCGCGCAAAAGCGCGATGAAAATCTCGAAACTGTCCCCGTTGCCATCACCGCGTTTACCTCCAAGGAACGCGATTTGCTGGGTATGGAAACCATTCAGGACTTCACGAATTTCACGCCCGGCCTGGCGTATTCCACCGGCCTGGATCGAGCTTTCATCCGCGGCATCGGCCGGGAAACCAATAACCTAGCCACGCAGCCTGGCGTGGCTACTTATGCTGATGGCGTATATGGCTACAGCGTCGTGGCGGTATCTGGCGACTCCATGTTCCAGGATCGCGTCGAAGTACTGCGCGGCCCGCAAGGCACCTTGTACGGACGCAATTCCATCGGCGGCACCATCGACGCCATTTCCAAGCGTCCCACCAAGGATTGGGAAGCCGAAGTGCGGGCCAACGTAGGCAATTACGGTGTGCACAATTTCGAAGGCTCGGTGTCCGGTCCCATCAGCGATACGATGCAAATCAAGTTCGCTGGATACAAGAACGACCAGACCAAGGGCTATTACAACAATTTGCAGAATGGCAGCACCTATGGCGGCAACGGCAATTACTTCTACTGGGAAGCCCAATTGCAGTGGGACATCACGCCGGACGTGGAGTTTTGGCTGAAGGCCGACCAGCTCGGCTACAACCAGAGCT
>JAXDQN010000017.1:0-5274 GCA_034667865.1 Gammaproteobacteria bacterium | reverse complement strand
AGAATCTCAACGAAACCACCATCACCAAGAACTATCTGAACACCGTTCTCAACAGCTAGAGCGACGCCGTGCTGGTGACTTCCCCCGACGGAGTGGTGAAGAGCTGCAACGAAGCAACCCAGCATTTGCTGGGTTATTCGGAACAGGAACTGTTGGGCAAGCCGCTGGTCAGTTTCATCGACGATGTACATCGCGCCGCCTTCGATCCCTCGCACGCAGCGGCCGAAGCACGCGAGACCGTGCTGCGCACCGCCAGCGGCCAGACCATTCCGGTGTCCATGGCGAGCTCTGCCATCAGCTCGGAAGATCCGCAGTTTCAGGGCAGCATCTACGTTGCTCGCAACATCACCGAGCGCAAACGCGCTGAGCGCCGCATCCGCTATCTGGCCCGCTACGACACGCTCACCAAAATGCCGAATCGCATGCAGTTCCAGCATTTGCTGCAACAGGCGATCGCGCGTGCACGCCGCAATCAGCGCTCATTGGCGCTGCTATATCTGGACCTTGACCGCTTCAAGGAGGTCAACGACACCTTCGGCCATGCGGCCGGCGATCGCACGCTGGAAATCCTGAGCGAGCGGCTCACGCGCAATTTGAGCAAGGATACGGTCATCGGCCGGCTCGCCGGCGACGAATTCGCCATGTTCATCGATGACCTGCCGCCCGACAGCGACAATCGCGCCGCCCTCGCCTCCATGGCGCGCACACTGCTCGATGAAATCAGCCGCACCTTCTTCGTCAATCAGCAGGAGGTCTATCTGACCGCCAGCGCGGGCATTGCAATTTGTCCCTACGATGCCGAAAACGTCATCGATCTGATCCGCAATGCGGATGCGGCCATGTATCACTCCAAGCAGAACGGCGGCTACTCCTGCGTCTTCTATGTGCCCGACATGAACGCCGCGGCAGTCGAGCGCTTGATGCTCAAGAGCAAGCTGCGACGCGCGCTGGAGCGCGACGAACTGGTCATTCTGTATCAGTCCAAGGTCGATCTGCGCACCGGCCGAGTGGTGGGAGCGGAGGCGCTGCTGCGTTGGCGGCTGCCGGGCCACGGCGATATCTCGCCTTCGCATTTCATTCCCTTGGCCGAAGAAACCAGTCTGATTTTGGACATCGGCGAATGGGTGTTGAACCGCGTGTGCGCGGATTATCGCGAATGGCAGAAAGTGGTGTCCGATCCCGGCCGCATCGCCATCAATTTATCGCTGCGTCAGCTGAAGCAGGCGAGCTTCATCGCGCGCTGCCGCAATGTGTTCCGTAAAAACGAAGTCTCGCCCACCTGCTTCGAGCTCGAGGTCACGGAAACCACCTTGATGACCGATCCGAAGCGCACCATCGGCCTGTTGAACGAGCTGTATGCCATGGGGTTGCATCTGGCGATCGATGATTTCGGCACGGGCTACTCCTCGTTGTCGGCATTGCAGCAATTTCCCATCGGCACCCTGAAAATAGATCAGTCGTTCGTGCGCGACGCAGCGGTGGACACCAACGACGCCGCCATCGTGCGCACCATCATCGACATGGGCAAGAGCTTGGATCTGGAAGTGATCGCCGAAGGCGTCGAAGACGCCGATCAGCTGGAATTTCTGCGCGCCCATGGTTGCTTTTATGCGCAGGGCCGCCTGTTCGGCGATGCCATGGAAGCCGGCAAATTACTCGCCATTCTGGCCGGCCAAAAATCCGGTACGCCGCATCATGCCAACCTCTGTGCTCCGACAGTGGTACGGCCGATGCGCCTGTCTTCCTGATCGACTCCTGTGCTCTCGGCTCGGGATCTCACCCTGCGGCGCGGTCCCGTGCCGCTCATGGAACAGGTCAATTTCACGATCTTTCGCGGCAATAAGGTCGGCATTACGGGCGCCAATGGCGCCGGCAAGACCAGCTTGTTCGCAGCGATCCGCGGCCAGCTGGCTCCCGACCGCGGCGACATCGAATTGCCCGCCAATCTTAAGATGGGCTACGTCGAGCAGGAGATCGCCGCCACCGATCGCGCCGCGATCGAGTTCGTGCTCGACGGCGATGCCGAACTGCGCGCCATGCAGGCCGCCATTGAGGCCGCCGAGCGGCGCGATGCCCCCTTGGCGCTGGCGGAGCTGTACTCGTCCTTGGAGGCCATCGATGGTTACCGCGCCAAGGCGCGCGCCGCCGCCGTGATGCACGGACTGGGTTTCGCGGCCAGCGATCACGAACGTTCCATGACGGAGTTTTCCGGTGGTTGGCGCGTGCGGCTCGGCATGGCGCGGGCGCTGTGTTCCCGCGCCGACCTGTTGCTGCTCGATGAGCCTACCAACCACCTGGATCTGGACGCCATCGTCTGGCTGGAAGAATGGCTGAGCGCTTACTCCGGCACGCTGCTGATGATTTCGCACGACCGGGAGTTCTTGGATGCCATCATCGACCGCGTACTGCACATCGAGAATCGCAGCGTGCGGGCCTATGCGGGAAACTACTCGCAATTCGAACAGAAGCGCGTCGAGGAATTGGCGCTGCAATCCGCGCTGCATGCGCGCCAGGTGCGGCGCATTGCCGAGATCACCACCTTTGTGAATCGCTTTCGCGCTTCGGCCACCAAGTCTCGCCAGGCGCAAAGCCGCTTGAAGATGCTGCAGCGCATGGAGCGCATCGTCCCGGCGCATGTGGATAGCCCGTTCGAATTCGAATTCGCCCAGCCCTTGAAGACGCCGCGGCCGTTGCTGACCCTCGAAGCGGCCGCTTGCGGCTACGGCGCCGTCAAAATCGTCGGCGGCATCAACGTGACCATCGGCCCGACCGATCGGATCGCGTTGCTCGGTCCCAACGGCGCCGGCAAGTCCACCTTCACCAAATTGCTGGCGGGCGAAGCGGCCGCCCTTGCCGGCAAGCGCACACCCGCGGCTGACCTTGCAGTCGGCTACTTTGCCCAGCAGCAGCTCGAGCAGCTCAAGCCCGATTGCGACGCCTTTTGGCATTTGCGCAATTTGGGCGGCGCGGACTACGCAGCCGGCGAGGAACAAAAGGTCCGCGATCACCTGGGCAGCTTCGGCTTTCAGGGCGACCGGATTTTCGAAGCCGTCGGCCGCTTCTCCGGCGGCGAGAAAGCCCGCCTGACCTTGGCGCTGCTGGTCGCGCGCCGCCCGAATTTGCTGCTGTTGGACGAACCCACCAATCACCTCGACATTGACATGCGCCAGGCCTTGACCGTCGCGCTGCAAAGTTTCGCCGGCGGGCTGGTGGTGGTGTCGCACGACCGGCACTTGATCAAGTCGGTGGCCGACACGTTGTGGCTGGTGGCCGACGGCAAGCTCAGGACTTTCGACGGCGACTTGGATGACTATCAGCAATGGCTGCGCTTGCGAAATAGGGAGCCGCAAGTGCCGGCGCCCGCCGCCAGGGAGGCGGCCAAACCTGCCGGCAAACCTGCCGGCAAACCGGGCGGCGGCAAGGCGCCGCGCGATCCATTGGCGCGCCTGCGTCAGCAGCTCGAACAGGTTGAAAGCCGGATCGCCACCTTGGCCGCCGAACGCTCATTGCTGGACGCGGAGTTCGCCGTGGATCCGCAGCACGCCACGTTGGCAAAGCGCCGCGCCAATCTGGAGCGCGACATTGCCTATCTGGAATCACAGTGGCTGGAGATCGGCACGGCAATCGAAGCGGCCGAAACGCAGATCTGCGGCTCCAACTGATCACCAAGATCACCGCGGTGGTGCTGCTGGCTGCCTGGCTGAGTGTGGCATTTTGGAATACCGTGAAACCGTTGCCGCCGGGCATTCGCGCCATGTCGTTGCCCGCTCGCTTGGCGGAATCGGATTTGGAATTTGTCGGCGCTGCCGCACTGCCCACCGCGTTGGGCCGCGCCTTGAATCTGGTCGAGCATGCGGAACAACTCATCGTCATCGATCAGTCGCCGCTGCCGCGCGAGATTGCGCAGGCCTTGTTGCTGCGCAGGCATCTGCGGCCGCACCTGAAGATTGTCGTCATCGTTGACCCGGCGCCCGCTGCCTACGGTGGGACGCCGCCCCAGGATTTACAGTCGCTGGAGCGGCAGGGAATCATCGTTGCGCGGGTGCGCCTGGAGCGGCTGCGCGATTCCAACCCGATCTATTCCGCGCTGTGGCGCATGGCGTTCCAATGGTGGAGTGATCCATTCGAGGAAGCCGCAACCTCCGATGGCGTCGCCGCGCGGTCAAGGCGGCTCAACTTTAAGGCCGATCAGCGGCAGATGCTGGTCGCAGATGATGGGACCGGCGGTTGGATCAGCCTGACGGGCGCACCAGAGTCCGCTACCGCTTTGATCGCCCGCGGCGCGTTGGCAGAGGACATCATGGCCGCGGAACTGTCGCTGGCCTCTTGGTCGGATGATGATCGGTTGCCCGCGGTGCCGCCCGCGCATGGCCGGGGGTTTGGCACCATCGATGCGAGATTTCTGACCGAGGGCGCCATCGGTGCGGCGGTGTTGGACACCTTGGCGTCGCTCGCTGTCGGCGATGAGGTTTCCCTATCGACGCATCAGTTGAGCGATCGCAATGTGATTTCTGCGCTGCTTCACGCGGCCACGCGCGGCGCGAGGGTGCAGGTGCTATTGGACCCCGTGCCCAGTCCGAATCTGGGCTCCGCAGGCGAACTGATGCGTGGCGACGCCCGGCGTGGCGGCCGCATCGAGGTTCGCTGGGCAGCGGACGCTGCCAACGCGCCGCGCAGTTCATTGCTGGTGGTGCGTCATGGCAAGGATGCGGCGCTCTACTTCGGTTCCGCGAATTTCACCCGCCGCAATCTTGCCGATTTCAATCTTGAATCTGCGATGGAGCTGCGCGCACCGGTTCTCGCGGCTTTGCCAAGAACTTTCAGCGATCACTTCGCCAAGCGATGGGCGGCGGCGGCGGAATATCACCGCTACGCCGACGAGTCGGGCCCCACTTATTGGAGCTATCGCTTCGCGGAGGCCACCGGGCTATCGAGCTTTTAGCGTGTCGACGCAGTTGGCGAGCGATATGCTAGCAGGCAATGCTGGACAACGATCCGCTGTTACAGATCCTGATCCTGCTGAGCGCATCGGTATGCGTGGTCGCGGCCGTGCGCAAATTGGCGCTGCCCGCGATACTGGGGTATCTCGCAGTGGGCATGCTGCTCGGTCCGCATGCGCTGGCGCTCGCAGCCAGCAACGCGACCACGCAGCTGCTGGCGGACTTCGGCGTGGTGTTCTTGGTATTCACGCTGGGATTGGAATTCTCGCTGCCGCGCCTGATCGCCATGCGCTGGGAAGTTCTCGGCGTCGGCGGCGCCCAAGTGTTGATCACC
>JAXDQN010000016.1:0-2682 GCA_034667865.1 Gammaproteobacteria bacterium | reverse complement strand
TGACTGCCGTCGACTGCGTTTGCGCGGCGTCGGCGTGCGAGCGTTGATGAGTCGCCACGACCATGACAAAGATGCCCGCGACGACCGCGAGCGACCAAGTTCGAATGCTTCCCATTGAATCGACCTCACATGGATGGATAAGAAACTGTACAAGACTGACCAAAACTGGGGCTTTTGGTTTCAATTTTCCAGGGCGGCGGCCTAATTTTGTCCGGGTTGGCGGTTTTCCGGGCTTTAGACGCCGGAAACCGCCCAGGGAGCCAGAAATGTGAAATCCGAACGGGCGGCCCGGGCCTTGCAGCGGCTACCCTTGGGACTTCAACTCTAGATTTACCTGTTATGGCTGATGCCGGTCCAATCCTGGTGGTGGTCGGGGGCGACACGAAGCGCGTGCAATGGCTTACGCACCATGTCACCAGCCATTGGCCCCATGCCCAAGTAACGACCTACCGGGCAGGCGAGTCGGCAACCATGAGCCAAATGATTGCCGATCGCATGCCGGATGCGGTGGTTCTGCAGACGGACTTTTCCAATGAACCCATTTCCAGCGCCGTGCTGACCCAGATGGGCCAGCTGTTGCGCATCCAGCCGGCTCTGTATTGCGTGCTGCTGGCTGAGAATGGCAATGAAATGTCAGCCGTGCGCGCCTTGAAAGGCGGCGCCAAGGATTATCTGCCGCTGGCGCAGATCACGCGCGATCACCTGTTGAGCGCGGTGGGCGAAGCGTTCTCGAAACGCCGCGAAGCCGCGCAGGCAGCGGCTCAAGCCGCGGCGCAAGCCGCGCAGGCGGCGAATGCCATGTCGGGGCAAGACAGCGAAGCGCCACTGATCGAAGTGCCGGGCTATGGCATCGTCAAGGAGATTGCCACCAGCAACTTCTCCTCGGTTTTTCTTGCGCGCAGCGAACGACTGCGGCGCAACGTCGTGCTCAAGGTCATGAATCGCGGCGAGTCGGAACGGGAAATGGCCGACGCCGAGCGCTTCCAGCGCGAATACGAAATCATCTCCAGCATCACGCATCGCGCAATCGCGGAAATCTACGACTTCGGCCAGCAGCCCCGGCACCTATATCTGTCGATGGAGTATTTTCCCTGCGGCGACCTGCGCGATCGGCTGCGCAACCCCTTGAGCGTGGATGAGAGCCTGTACTACCTGCGCGCAATTGCCGAGGCACTGCGCGTCATCCATGTGTTCGGCATCCTGCATCGCGATCTCAAGCCCGCCAACGTCATGTTGCGCGAGGATAATTCGCCGGTGCTCATCGATTTCGGCCTGGCGCGCCGCTCGATGGATGACATCGGCACCACCGGCATCGGCCAGGTCTTAGGATCGCCCTACTACATCAGCCCCGAACAAGCCCAAGGCCAGCGCGTCGATGCGCGCACCGACCTTTACAGTCTCGGCGTGATGTTCTACGAAATGCTGACCGGCCAGAGGCCCTACTTGGGCCGCAGTGCAGTGGCCATCATGTCGCAGCACAGCGCCTCCCCTGTGCCGCAGTTGCCCGAGCCTACGGCGGCGCAACAGCCGCTGCTGGATCGTCTCATGGCGAAGCAGCAAAGCGCCCGCTATGCCTCTGCCGACGAACTGCTCGCCGATTTGGGACCGATGGTGGCCGCGGTCGCCTGAATCGTGATCTGCGTCACAGAGGCCTGTCAGGGGTTGGGTATATGTAACCTCTGCATCCAATGCTGTGACACTGGTCAATCCCCTCGAGCAGCGCCTTTGGCAACCTGTAGGCAATGTTCATCTCAGTCAAACGCCACGAGCGCGAAAAGCAAGAACTCATCGGTGCCAGCAATCGGTTGACCGATGCCATTTTGAAGACCAGCTCGCTGGGCCTGTTTCTGCTGGATTCCAAGGACCGCATACTGCCTCAGGTATCGAATTCGCTGGCCACGCTGTTTCGCCGCCAGGACTTCAGCAATCTGACTTTTGAAAAGCTGATCGCACCTCTGGTGTCGGCCAAGACCTTGAGCATCGCGCGCACGCACATGTCAAAGCTGATGGATTTGGCGCGTGGCGAGACCGAAGAATCGAATCCTCTGCAGGATGTCGAGGTGCGCTTGAGCGATGCGGATGGCAGCACGGAAACCGCGCACTACTCGTTCGACTTCAGCGCCGTCGAGATACCCCACGAGCCGCGTATGTGGCTGGTGCGCGTCACCGATATCACCACGCGGGTGCAGCAGTTTCGCGAGTTGGTGGACTTGCGCGCGCAGGTGCAAACGCAAGGCGAGATTCTGCGCAGCGTGTTGCAGGCGGGCGGCTCGAAGTTCGGCACCTTCCTGCAAAATACCGACGCGTCGATGAAGACCATCAACAACGTCCTGAAGAAGCCGGCCCGCGAAGCCGAAGCGTTTCGCGGCAAACTCGAAGAGACTTTGCACGAGGTCGACCGCATCCGACGCGGCGCGGCGGCTTTGAAGCTCACCGGTCTGCAAGCGGCCGCACGCGAATTCGAAGATGCGCTGCAGGATCTGAAAAGCCGCAGCACGTTGAGCGGCAGCGACTTTCTGCCGCTGGCGGTGAAGCTGGACACCCTCTACGGACAGTTCGCCATGGCGCGATCGCTCACCTCCCAGGCGGCGCCATCGCGCGAAGCCGAACGCGCGCCGGACGATGTCCCGCTCACCGACAACGGCACCCAGATCATCGAAGCGCCGAAATTCATTGCCGAGA
>JAXDQN010000015.1:0-3008 GCA_034667865.1 Gammaproteobacteria bacterium | reverse complement strand
ATCGTTGGTCCTATGAAAAATAACACCTTTGTCAATCATCCGCCGGAAGCGCCGCTGCCGCCGGACAATCGTCCCCTGGTGGCGCCGATTTATCAGTCCGTGAAATTTACCTTCGACAACACCGAAGAGACGCTGCGCTATCAGCGCGGCCAACGCGACGGATTTTTCTACTCGCGCACCAGCAATCCCACGCTGCGGCAGTTGGAGTTGACGTTGTCGGAAATACAGGGCCGCGACGGCTGTCTGCTCACCGGTTCGGGCGTGGCCACCATCGCTGCAAGCCTCTTGGCGCTGTGCAAGCAGGGCGATCATATTCTTGGCTTCGTCGAGTCCTATGGTCCGACGCGCTACATCGTGCAGCACCTGATGAAGAAGTACGGCGTCACGCATACGTTGCTGTCGATCGAGGACCTCGCCGGCATCGAACGGGTGCTCAAGGAAACGCCGACGCGCCTGGTCATTTTCGAAAGCCCCACCAACCCCATCACCAAAATCGCCGACATAGAGCATCTGACTGCGCATGCGCGCGCCGCCAACTGCCTCACGGTGATGGATAACACCTTTGCAGGCTTTCATAATCATGGCGACTACGACATCGATGTGTTCCTGCACAGCCTCACCAAGTATGCCTCTGGACACGGCGATGTGATGGGCGGCGCCATCATCGCGGCGCGCGCGCTCATCGATGAGATGCGCCACGACATCGGACCAATGGGTTCCGCGCTGGACCCGCATGCAGCCTTTCTGATGCAGCGAGGTATGCGCACCTATTTCCTGCGCTATGAGCGTCAATGCGCCAATGCATTGGCCGCCAGTGAATTCTTGGCGGCACATCCGCGCGTGAAAAAGGTGCACTACCCGGGGTTGAGCACACATCCGCAGCATGGGTTGGCGCGGCGTCAAATGAAGGACTTCGGCACTGTGGTGAGCCTCGATCTGGACGGTGGCTTGAGCGAGGGCGCGCGCTTCGCCGAATCGCTGGAATTGTTCTCCATCACGCCCAGCGTGGGATCGACCGAATCCTTGGTGATGCCCCCGCAGCTGCTCGGCGGCCGTGATTACACGCCGGCACAGCGCGTTGCGTCGGCGGTGGGTCCCGGCACGGTGCGGCTGTCGATTGGCCTCGAGGATCCACCGGATGTGCGCGCCGACTTGGAGCAGGCATTGGCGCAGGCCTTCGGCGCTTAACATATTGATTTGACATAATTTATACCGCGGCGCGGAAATCCGCCTCAAGCATCCCTAAAGCGTGCCGATCTATAGGCGTCGGCAGGAATGTCGTGAGGGATGAGAAGTGACGCTTCAGTCTGTGGTTTTGTCCGCGCTGCATTCCCAGGCGGCCCGCGAGCATTTGAATACTTCGCTGGGCGCGCCGCAGCAAATCGCGCCGTATCCGCGGGTGTGCACGCAATTGGCCGAACTCACCGCCCAGCAGGTCACCGATGCGGCGCAACTTGCGCGGCTGATTCAATCCGATCCCGCGTTGGCCGGCGAAGTCATGCGCGTCGCCAATTCACCGGCGCTGCGGCCGCGTTCGCCCATCGTCTCCCTGCAGCAAGCCGTGTCCTGGCTGGGCGTGGCGGAAGTGCGCAACATTGCGATGGCGGTGATGCTGCGCGGCGAGGTTTTCGTCGCTCCCGGACATGAACCGGAATCCGAAGAATTGTGGCGCGAAGCCTGGCTCGGCGGTTTGTGGGCCAAGGAAATTGCGCGTGAGCGTCGCAAGCATGTGGAGAGCGCGTTCTTGGCGGCGCTCATGCATCGCTCCGGCGCAGCGCTGGCATTGAAGATTTTGTCCGGATTCGAGGTGCAGCAACGCACGGTCATGGACGCGCAGACTTTTGCCGCTCTGGTGGTCGAATTCGAACCGGCATTCGGCCGGCTGCTGATGGATAACTGGCGCCTGCCCGGCGATGTGCAAGAGGCTGCCAGCCAGTGGCGCGACGTTGGCGCCGCTACGCACAGCGATTTGGCGTGCACCGTGCATGCGGCGCATTTGCTGGCCACGCACACCATGCATCCGCAATTGCTGAGCGAAGAACTGGTGTTGGAGAGCCCGGTGTTCGAGAAACTCGGGGTGTTTCCCGACGATCGCAAGGCCATGCTCGCGAAACGCGATCGTGTGCGTGCTCTGGCCGGGATGTAGATGCAGCCGGCGCGGTTCGATCTGATTTGCTTAGGGTCCGGTCCGGCCGGGCAGAAGGCTGCCATTCAAGCCGCCAAGTCTGGTTTTCGCGCCGCCATCGTCGAGCGCGAGCCGCAGGTCGGCGGCTCGTGCCTGCTGTCCGGAACCATTCCCAGCAAGGCTTTGCGCGAGCAGGCCCTGCGTTATCGGCGCATGAAGGACAGTGCCTCCTCTTTGGCGGTGGAACTGCGCGGCGACGCGCCGCTGTCCGCTTTACTGCAAGGCGTGGACGTCGTGATCGCCGCGCAAGATAAATATTTGCAAGCACAACTGGCGCGCAATCAGGTCGAGCTGATTCGCGGCCGCGGGGTATTTCTCGATGCGAATCGCCTCGAGGTGCAGCATCTGGATGGCACACGCCGCATAGTGGAGGCGCCTAAAATCTTGCTGGCCAGCGGCTCGCGGCCGCGGCACGTGTCCGCCATCGAAGTCGACCACGAACATATCCTCGACAGCGACTCGATCTTGAGCCTGTCGTACATTCCGCGCTCGATGATCGTGTTGGGCAGCGGCGTGATTGCCTGCGAATATGCCTCGATCTTTGCGGCCTTGGGCTGCAAGGTCATCATGCTGGACAAGGCGGCACAGCCGTTGGGATTTCTCGACGCGCCGCTGCGGCTCGGTTACTTGAGCGGCTTCAAGGCCATGGGCGGCGAGTACCGCGGCGGCTGCGAAGTCGGCGGTGCGCGCTTCGATGGATTTTCCCTGGTGGAAGTGGAACTGGCCGACGGCGCGAAGTTGTCCACTGACATCGTGTTCGCCGCCTTTGGACGCGTGGCGAATCTCGACGGGATCGGTCTGGATCGCCTGCAGCTCGGCATCA
>JAXDQN010000014.1:0-6164 GCA_034667865.1 Gammaproteobacteria bacterium | reverse complement strand
TTGGCAGCTGGATTCGGTGACACTCACGCTGATCAGCGGCTATAGGGCTTACAAATTCGATGCGAAGAATGACGCGGATCAGACCCAATTCGATACCGGCCGCAATGGATCGTACTTGAAGACCGGTCAACAAACACAGGAGTTTCGCGTCGCTCAAACGGTGAATCGGCAATTCGACTATCAGGCGGGGCTTTACTTCTTACATAGCTGGAACACTTCTATAGGTCGCAGCTTGTACGGTGTGGATTCGGGCGCGTACTCGTCGAAGAACGGCGACTACAACGTTCTATATGGCACGGGCACAGGCGATCAGTTGCTGCAAGCGTCATTGAATCGCGTCTATGTCACCAATGCCATCACGCCGGACACCAAGAGCTATGCGGCATTTGGGCAAGTCAATTGGCATTTCACCGATCGAGCGACCTTAACCAGCGGGATTCGAGAGACCTACGAAGACAAGACCAGCACATCGGCCAAGCTGGCCGCATTCATTGACGGTACGCCTCTGAATGATTTGACCGCCTTGGGACAGAGTCTCGACGCCGCGCCGCAGCAGGTTGCCTCGGCCAACAACATCCGCACAACCACTATTGGCACCGTGTATCCCCTCGTGCAAGGGACTCCGATCAAAGCGTATGCGCTATCGTGGCTGGTCAGCCCCACCTACAAGCTCACCGACAATGTCTTGCTGTACGCGTCTGCGTCGGCGGGGCAGAAGTCCGGTTCGGTGCAGTTCACGAGCAGCGGGGCGCCGGCCAATGTGGCGGCGGAAAAGGTGTTGGACTTCGAGCTGGGTGTCAAATCGCTGCTGCTGAATGATCGATTGCAACTCGACGTGAACGTGTTCCAGACCCGAGTGCGCAATTATCAGCAAACCACCAGTGTGTTTGACCCGGCGACGACCGCCATCAAGAACGATGGCACGCTGTACTACCAATCCATTCTGGGCAACATTCCAGAAATCATCGCCAGAGGGGTCGAGCTGGACAGTAGCTACCAGGTGACCCGCCATCTTAACCTACGTGTCGGCGCGGTCTACAACCATGCGGTGTATCAAAGCTGGCACACGGCGACGTGCCCCAATGAGTTGGATGTGAAATCAAGCACGACGGTATGCGACAACACTGGACGTCAGATCGTCGCGGCTCCGCGCTTTACCTCGACGGTGACGGGTGACTATCAACAGGCGGTGTTCCATGCATTCCAAGGGCATGTGTGGGTCAGCAATGTGTATCGCAGTCAGCAAAACTTCGACCCGAACCTCTCGCGTTACGGCGTTCAAGGCGCGTATGCCTTGACGGACGTCGGTATCGGCATCGTGTCGCCGGACGGCCGAATTGAGGTCGATGCGGTGGGTCGCAATGTTTTCAATAAGCGCTACACCACCAGCGTAAACGTGGGCACCGATGGTTCGATCGGCTATGACGGCATCGGCGATCCGCGCTGGATCGGCGCGCAGATTCACATCAAGCTTTAGAAGGAGCTATTACAATGGCTGTTTTTCGAATGACGTTGGCTGTCGCGGGGAGTTTTCTTCTCGCGTCATTGAGCCTGGCGCAAAGTCCTGTTTCGACCGCGACGAGTACGCCGGTCCCAGCGGCACGCGGTCCGACGCTCAAGGCGGCGCTGGACGCCGCACATGTCGCGCTTAAGACCTGCCGGCGTCCGGCGTCCGGCGTGCGACGGAGCCTGAGCTTGCCGCCAAACTGACGGCGAACCAGAGTTTTAACAGTCGGGCGGGCGGCGTACTGATACGTGTCAACAATGAGGTAGTAGGCGCTATCGGCGTAGGAGGCGCCAAAGGCAGCGAGAATGATGAGGCTTGTGCGAAGGCAGCACTGGGCAAAATAACTCGGAAAAGCGACATTCTGCGACCATATTGAGATTCAGTTTGTCCACGCCTTTCGCGGCGCAGCGTCACCTGAGACGCTGAGGGCCCAGACGTCGATTTGCATTGCAGTGTGGATTCGGCCAGTGTTAGCTGCTGCATGATAGACAATAGACAAACTTCGTAATGATCGGCGTAGGGGTGGATTTCGGCACTTCCAATTCGACTGTGGCCTGGTTCGACGGGCATCAATTGCGCTTCGTGGGCATCGAGACAAACAGTCCGATTCTTCCCACGGCGATACATCTAAGCAAAGAGTACCAAGGCACCACCGGTGCCGCGGCCATCGAGCGATACGTGCAGGAGAATGCAGCGCGTCTGGTGCACCTGGTACCAGAGATTCTGGGTCAGGCAGCCGGATCAATCGAAGACGGCAGCCCGGCGCACGAAATGGCCGAATTGACCATGTCCAGAAATGTGGTGTTCGGGCCGCTCATCGATCATGGTTTGCCCGGTCGATTGTTTCTTGGGCTAAAGCGGCTGCTCGGCAATCCGGCCATCGAGCGCATCTTTGTCTTCAACCGGCCGTATCGGTTGGTGGCGCTATTGACCCCCGTGTTACTGCGATTGAACGAGGCAGTTGCAGAGGAGTTGCGTGCGCCGGTTTCTCGGGCACACGTCGGGCGCCCGGTTAACTTCGAAGGCAGCGATGTCTCGAGGAACTCGTTGGCTGTCGGTAGACTCAAGGAGGCCTGCGCACATGCTGGCTTTCGCACCATCGAATTCTATCCGGAACCCATCGCTGCCACGTTGAGCTTCCTGTGGCAGCGGCGGCTGACGGGCAATGGCACGGTGCTGACCGTGGATTTTGGCGGTGGTACGCTCGACCTCAGCGTGATCCGCTACTCCGGGGCAAAGTTTGAGGTTCTATCGACCGCGGGCGCAGACCTCGGTGGCGACCGCATCGATCAATTGATATTTCGGGGATTGCTGTTCCCGCTTTTGGGTGAAGGTGAAGCTTGGTCGCGCCAGATTGACGGCCGAACTGTTGAAACAGTATTCCCCTTCAACGAGTATGAGGAGGGGATTCTCAACTGGGCCATCACCCATACTCTCAATCAAAACAGGTATAAAACGCGCCTCACGGAGGCCATCGCCGTCGGAAACGCAGCATCCGTCAAGTTTCAACGTCTCAAAGATCTCATCAACTACAACTACAGCTACAGTGTGTTCAGCGCCATTAAAAGCGCGAAGGCAGAACTGTCGATCCGGGAAGCATCTTCGATCGATATCCCGGAATTGAACTTGACCGTAGCCTTCACACGAGCGCAACTCAACGAAATCTTGGCCCCCATGATGAATCGGTTGACCGAACTCGTTTGCCAGGTGGTCGGGCGCGCCAATCTTCCGATGAGCGGGATCGACCTGGTGGTGCGAACCGGGGGCTCATCACAGATCGTCGCCGTCAGGCAACTGTTGGAAGGGCTGTTTCCCGACAAGGTCACCGAGCATGATCCTTTCACAAGTGTCGCCGGCGGGCTGGCCATCGCGAATTATCATGGATACCGTTGGGAATGAAACCGCCAAGCAGATCGCGCTATCTGGACGACCTCGACCTTGAGATGGCCCAAA
This sequence comes from Gammaproteobacteria bacterium, assembly GCA_034667865.1. Classification (GTDB taxonomy): domain Bacteria; phylum Pseudomonadota; class Gammaproteobacteria; order Steroidobacterales; family Steroidobacteraceae; genus Bog-1198. The sequence continues at coordinate 2,704 of JAXDQN010000014.1, read as the reverse complement.
CAGCGAGTCCGCCTACGGCCAGTGCGCACCCAACATAGCCGGTGGATATGAGCCCGAAACCTGCAGCGATCGCCATGCCGCCGAGCCAGGGACCGAGGGCGTTCGCTACATTAAAAGCGGAATGATTCAGTGCGGCCGCCAGGCTTTGGGCTTCGCCGGCAACGTCCATCAACCGCGTCTGCAGTACTGTTGCTAGCGCACCGCCGACGCCGATTAGGAGCACGTCGGCACTCACGGTCCAGATGTTGACGGCGGCAAACGGATAGATGGCCAACACAGCAGCGCTCCCGGCCAATAATATCCCGGCGGTCGGCATAAGGGCACGATCTGCGAAACGTGGTACCACTAAATTGCCGACCGTCATGCCTACTCCGAACACCGAAAACACCAGGGCTGCCATGGTGGCCGAAACATGAGTTACATCGATGAGCGTTGAACCCAGGTAGGTATACACAGCGAAGATTCCACCGAAGCCGATGGCGCCGGTGGCCAGCGTCAGCCACACCTGCGGTCGACTGAGTGCGCCGAGTTCGCGCAGTGGACTGGCGCCGGCCGGGGTCCGATCGCGCGGCGCAAATAAGGCAATCAATATTGTGCATAACAATGCAAGCGCCGCGACCACGACGAAGGCCCAACGCCAGCCGTAGACTCGCCCCATCCAATTGGCCAGCGGCACGCCGGCAATGGTCGCGACAGTAAGCCCCAGCAGCACCCGGCCGACGGCTTGCGTGCGCCTTTCCGTCGGCACCAAGGAGGCAGCGACCAGGGTTGCGATGCCAAAATAGGCGCCATGGGGCAGTCCGCTGAAAAAGCGGAAGACCAGCATCCACGCATACGTCGGTGATAACGCCGATAGCAGATTGGCCAATGCAAATACGGCCATCAATCCCATGAGTAGCGTGCGGCGGGTCACGCGGGCAGAGAGAACCGCGATAATAGGTGCGCCCACGACCACGCCGAGCGCGTAGCTGCTGATGACGTGGCCGGCGGTCGGCTCATCAATGTGCAAGTCGCGCGCGAAATAGCGCAGCAGACTCATGGTGGCGAATTCGGTGGTGCCGATGGCGAAGCCACCGACCGCAAGTGCGAAATGCACCAAACCTGGGCGAATGCGAGCAGCTGTTATGGAACTGATCTCATCTAGATAGCATCGTTACGAATGAAATTCGCGTTGCCTTCGCGGTTTTTAGTCGCCCATTTTGACCAGGAACTTCTCGCCCGTGCCGGTCTTTGCGTAACCCTTGACCAACTCCGGATCAAGCATCTCGGGCAAGCGGATTTCAGCCCCGTAATGTGTGGCGAAGGTCGTCTTTAACCCGTCGGTGACGCGTTTACGCATTCGCGTAACAGTTTCCACACCGAATTTCTGGAGAGACCAGGACATCAGCCACCCGGCGACGGACCACGCGGTCCCGATATTCCCTTGGATAACCTTAGGGCTGGGATCGAGCAGACCGTATACGTAGGCCTGTTTGAGCTTGGAGGAGCCGTATCGGCTGAACGCAGAGGGCTGCCGCAGATTGACGGTCTCCATCGCAGCCAGAATTTGCGACAGCAGAGGCCCCCCGCCGATCGCATCGAAGGCGATTGTAGCGCTGGTGGCGCCGAGGGCTTCAATGAGGTGATGCTGGAAATCTGGGTTCGCACTGTCCAGCACGTGCTTGGCTCCAGCTTTCTGCAGGAGTTCCGCGGCGCGTGAGTCTCGGACAATGTTTACTAGCCCAATGTCGTCCTCGAGGCAAACGCGATTGAGCATTTGCCCGACGTTAGAGCCGGCCGCGGTGTGCACGATGGCCTGGTGGCCTTCGCGGCGCATGGTCTCGATCATAGAGAGCACGGTGAGCGGATTGATGCAGGCTGCGGCACCCTCTCGGGCAGACGCGCCAGCGGGAAGGGGTAGGCAGTCCGCGGCCTTCAGAACGCGGAAAAGACAATAGGTGTCCTCCCGCAATGCGACCTTGCGTCCGATGAGTGCCTTCGCCCCGCCACCGAGGAGAGTCGGGCTTCCGGAACCTGCCCCAAAAGACTCGGGCTGTCAGGAGTTCCACCGGGTACGAGCGTTGATCTGTCGACTCGCTTCAACCTTGAGCTCGAATTGACCCCGCGAGCTAATGGTGGATTGAAGCGCGAGGTTGCGATGTTGTTTCATAATGTCCGCTTGCTTGATGATGGTGTTGAAACACAGTTGAGCGATTTTCAGCGCTACATGTTGGTGACATTCAGCCAGTTTCAAGGCCTGCCAGGTCCAGTAACCAGCGTTGCATATTGAGATAACCAACTTCGCGGGGGCGTGTAGGGGTTTCGCACGGACCCGGCAACTGCGGTGAGCTGATTCAGAAATGGCTATAATGCAGCGTGCCTCACCTGCCTGCAGCGCAAGCAATCCGCGAATTGTCGGGACTAGACTGCGATGTCATCCGACGCGACGTGCTGCCGGACAAGCGGCCGGCCGTGCTGCGCGGCTTCGTCAATGATTGGCCTGCCGTCCGGCACGGTTCGGATTCTCCGGTTGCCATGGTCAGGTATCTAAACCGTTTCGACAATGGCAAGCCGGTTGATGTTCAGATGACTCCGCCGCAAGTCGACGGTCAGCACTACTACAACGAGACGATGACCGGCATCAACTTCATTCGCAATCGTCTGCCGCTGGCTGCGCTTATCGAGCAAGTACTGCGATACGCTCACTTTCCCAACCCACCAGCCG
>JAXDQN010000013.1:0-6995 GCA_034667865.1 Gammaproteobacteria bacterium | reverse complement strand
GGAAAAACCAACATTGTCGGATTCTCCTTGGGCGGTGCGGTGGCGCTGGAGATGGCTACCTCGCGTCCTGACAGCGTACCGCGATTGGGACTCATCAATAGCCTTGCCACCTACCGGCCCAACGATTGGCGCAAGTGGATGGAAACCTACGTTGCGGCAACGCTGGTGCGCATGCTGGGCATGCCGCGGGCGGCCTGCCTCATGGCTGCACGGTTGTTCCCAAATCCCTGGCAACGCGCCATGCGCGAGCACGCGGCCCTCGCCATCGGCGCGGTTCCCGCCACTTCCTATCTCGGCATGGGCTTGGCGCTGGCGCGCTGGGCAATCTTGGACCGCTTGAGCCGCCTGAAGTCTCGAGTGCTGTTGATCGCGGCCGAAAACGATTTCACCCCGCTGGCGGAAAAGCGCGATTTGGCCACGCAACTGGGCGCGGACATCGTGGTGGTGCGGGGCTCGCGCCACGGAACCCCGTTCGATTCCGTCGAAGCGACAAACGCGAGTTTGCTGGCGCTGCTCACCGATCAGCCGCTGCCGCCGGCGACCCGCTGGGTCAGCGACAGCCCCACGCGGGCTCAGTCCCTGAGTCTTGCGGGGAGTATCGCGGAAGAACACGCGCTCAGCCCGCTGCTGCTGGATTGATATCTCACTGCCAGGGTAAACGTTCCAGGTCCAGATTTCCGCCGCTCAAGATGATGCCGACCCGGGCGCCTGGCGATTTAAAGCTGCCTTCCACCACCCCGGCATAAGACACGGCGCCGGAGGGCTCGACGATGATTTTCAGCACCTCCCAAATCAGTCGCATGGCCTGCACGATGCTCGCTTCGCGCACCGTCACAATGTCATCGACCAGGCGCTGAATCTCGGCAAACGGTTTCTCGCCCAGGGAAGTCTTCAGTCCGTCCGCAATCGTAACCGGTGTTCCAGCCGGCAAAATGCGGCCTGCTTTCAGAGAACGGGCCGCGTCGTCTGCCGCCGCAGGCTCGACGCCAATGACTCGAATCTCAGGGCGAATGGCCTTCGCAGCCACGGCAATACCGCTTAACTGGCCGCCGCCGCCGACCGGGCACAAAATCGCGTCCAAATCGGGGACATCCTCCAGCAATTCGATGGCTGTGGTTCCCTGCCCCGCCATGACGTGCAAATTGTCGTACGGGTGAATGAAAGAGGCGCCGGTGCGTTGCATGACTTCACGGGCGGTGGCTTCGCGCGCCGCCAGAGTCGGCTCGCACAGGATGATCTCGCCGCCGTAGCGGCGCACTGAAGCTTGCTTGGCTTGCGGGGAATTGCTGGGCATCACGATGTATGCAGGGATGCCCCGCAACTTCGCGGCGCGCGCCAGCGCGGCCGCATGATTGCCCGAAGAATGCGTGACCACACCGCTCGCCGCTTCTGCAGCCGACAGCAGCAATACTGCATTTGTCGCGCCGCGCGCCTTGAATGCGCCCACCTTCTGTAAATTTTCGCACTTGAAGAACAGGCGGCTGCCTGCCAAGGAGTCCAGCGTCTCGCTGGTCATGATGGGCGTGCGGTGAATCTTGTCGCGGATTCGCTCATGCGCCGCGCGTATCGCGTCCAGGGTCAAGGCGCCCGGGGCGCCCTCGGAGTTACGTGTGCTCATGGAGGCTATGATACAAGGAGCGCATGAAAATTCGTCTCACCTGGTTTGTTCTGTTGGCCATGATAACGGGTCCTCTATTCGGTCTGCTGCTGCAGCACACGCTCGGCGCAGGTCCGGGCGCCGACAGCGTGGCATCCTCTCTGTCGCTGGTTACCTCCAGCTTCCTGCGCCTGATCAAAATGATCATCTCACCGTTGGTATTTTGCACGCTGACGGTAGGCGTGGCGCGAATGGAGGGCGGCGCGTCGATTGCACGCATCGGCGGCAAGACCTTGGCGTGGTTCATAGTCGCCACGCTGGTCTCCATGGCCATCGGCACAGTCATGGTGCAAATCTTCAAACCCGGCTTAGGCCTGTCCGCGACTACGAGCAGCGCGCACTCTGCGGTGACCGGCACCATGCGCTTGGGCGACATCCTCGAGCACATCATTCCAACGTCCATCGTGCAGGCGTTGGCGAATAACGAGGTGCTGCAGATCGTGGTGTTCTCCGTGATTTTCGGAGCGGCGGCATCGAGCCTCGGAACCAAGGTCGCGGCCTTGATCAATTTGATCGATGAAGCCGCGTCGGTGATCCTGAAGATGACCGGCTACATCATGGCGCTGGCCCCGTTGGCCATATTCTCGTCTCTCGCCACGACGGTGCTCACCCAGGGACCCAATGTGCTGCTGGTATACGCTCGATTCATCGGCAGCTTCTATCTGGCGTTGCTGCTGCTGTGGGGCTTTTTTGCCATCTGCGTGTATTCCAGCATCGGGCGTCGGGCACTCGATCTGGTCGACAAAATTCGCGAGCCCCTGCTGCTGGCATTTTCCACCGCCAGCTCCGAGGCGGCGTATCCGCAGACCCTGGCCGGCTTGGAGGCCTTCGGCGTCAGCCCGAGGATCGTTTCCTTCGTGCTGCCGCTCGGTTATTCATTCAATCTTTGCGGCTCGGCCATGTACTGCGCCTTCGGCGTCTTGTTCATTGCGCAAATCTATCGCATCGACATGAGCGTCCAACAGCAAATCACCATGCTGTTGATTCTGATGGTCACGAGCAAGGGAATTGCCGGCGTGCCGCGCGCGGCTCTCATGGTCATTGCGTCCTCGCTGGCGTATTTCGGGCTTCCCGAAGAGGGATTGGTATTCGTCGTGGCGGTCGATCACCTGCTCGATATGGGACGCACGGCTACCAACGTGGTCGGCAACGCCGTTGCCGCGACGCTGGTCGCCAAATGGGAAGGCGAATTGCAGGCTTAGCTGCGCCCGGCGCTGAACGCCGCCAGCATGTCTTCTTCTTCGGGCTGCTCGGTTTCCGCGCTATCGCGCAGCAGCTGCAATATTTGATCGGCGGGCATCGGCCGCGCAAACAAAAATCCCTGGCCGATGGTGCAGCCCAAGCGCCGCAGGATTTCCGACTGCTGATAGCCCTCGATTCCCTCGGCGATCACCTGGATGTGCAGGTGCTTGGCAATCGCAATGATGGCGCTGACGATGGCAAGATCGCTGGAATCGGTCACCAGATCACGCACGAAGCTGCGGTCGATCTTCAGCGCATCGACTCGCCAATTCTTCAGATAGCTCAAGCTCGAATAACCGGTGCCAAAATCGTCGATTGCGATTTTGATGCCCAGATCGCGCAGTCGCGCCATGGTGTCTTGGCGGCTCTCGCCGGCCGGCGTATGCGAGTCGAATACCGCGCGTTCGGTCATTTCGAGCTGCAGCAGTTCAGGCCGGATGCCGTGAGACTTCAGCAGCGCGGAGATGGTCGATTGCAGATCGCCGCGCTGCAGTTGCGCGGGAGCAATATTCAATGACATGGGCACCAACGGAACGCCGGCGTTGCGCCATGCGCTCATGGTCTGCAGGGTTCGATGCAGCACGAAATTCCCCATGGGCACGATCAAGCCGGTCTCCTCGGCCACCGGAATGAACTGATCCGCCGGAATCAGACCGTGCGTGGGATGCGACCAGCGCATCAGCGCCTCGAGTCCCACTATCTTCCGCGTCGCCAGATTGACGAAGGGTTGGTAGTGAACATCCAGCTGTTTGAGACGCAAAGCCTCGCGCAGCGAGGCTTCCACGGCCACGCGCTGCTTCAGTTTACGATTCATGACTTCGCTGAACATCTGCACGTTGTTGCGGCCGCGGTCCTTGGCCTGGTACATGGCCGTGTCGGAATGCTTCAGCAATTCGACCATGTCGGCGCCGTCGCGCGGGTACAGGCTGACGCCGACGCTGCCCGTGGTCTGCAGTGAATGCCGATCGATGACGATGGGCTTGGTGAGAGTTTCGACGATTCTGCCGGCGCCTTGAGTAATTTCATCATAAGATTTCACACTGCGAAATATCACGACGAATTCGTCGCCGCCCATGCGGATCACCACGTCGGAATCGCGCACGCAGGCGCGCAAGCGCGTCGCCACTTCCTGCAGCAGCTTGTCGCCGATTTCGTGACCGCGGGTGTCATTGATGTGCTTGAAGCGGTCCAGGTCGAGAAATACCACGCCCAACATCGAGCTCGAGGCCTTCGCCTCGGCAATGGCATTGGGCAGAAAGGCGCTCAGATAATGCCGATTGGGCAGTCCGGTCAATTGGTCGTGATGCGCCATGCGATCGAGGCGCTCTTGATTTTCGAACAACTGCAATTCGGCCTTCTTTCTCAATGACACATCGCTGGTCACGTAGGCGAGAATATTGCCGTTTTCCACCTCCAGCGCGTTGCAACGCACCTCGGTGTCGATGCAAGTGCCATCCTTGCAGCGCTGCTGCAGATTGATGGGCGCGCGCGAGTCCGCGTCCTTGAGCCGGGCGAGTACGTTTTCCGGCGTCGAGTCGCCGTCGGTGAAAATATCGTTCAAGGATAGCGCGCGGGCTTCTTCCGCGGCGTAGCCCAAGCGATTCAAGAATGCCGCGTTGGTGTACAGCACCTCCTGCGATTCGGCATCGACGATGACGATGGCGTCATTGGCCTGATCGATCAGCGCCTTGTAGCGCGCGTCCAGCGACCGCCTATGGCGCAAATGCCGCCGCAATGCGAGACCGGCGCACCCGGCCAAACCGATCAGCAGCAACAATGCCGCAGCCACCCATATGAATGAAGGGCCGCTGCCGGCGACTCGCGCCAACTGAACTTGCAGCATGGGGTGACCTGCCGCATCGCGGATGACGATACCGGGTCGGTCCCCTTCGCGGTCGTTCACCGCTGTAACGGATAAGGGGCTGCCGACGGAATGGGCCAGTTGTGCAAGCAACGGCGGCGACAATGCGCGCGTGACCACCAACCAACCGTTGATGGGTGCCCCCGGGCCATGCGTGGCAATGGGCCGGGCGATGACCCAGGACTTGCCGATGAAATTTGCAACGTCCATGGCAGTACTCGCGGCTGCCAACGTATCCAGGTAGCGTAAGAGGTTGGTCTCGGCCGGCTGCTCCTGCAACTTACCATCGGAAATGGCGGCGCTGAATCGCACGCTTTGCGTGCCGGCTGTCACCACCAATGCATCCACATCACGCCAGGGGACCGAGTACAGCTCCATGCGGTCTTGTGCCGCAGCGGAGTTATCCTGCAACAGCTGTACGATCTGTTCGGACTTGGCCAAGCCGCCGGCACGTTGGCTCAATTGGTTTGCGACGCCCTCGAGCTCTCGCGATAGCTGCGCCAGCTGCAGGCGCGAATTCTCACGCTGCAGAGCGGCGGTGTTGTTGTTCCATTCGCGCTGACTGAATGCGCACACGCCGATCAATAGTCCGATCGACACGCCGAAAGCCGCCAGCCAGCCGGGACTGCGCAAAGTCATGCCAAGCGCCAACAATTAGACATAATTATGTGACAATGCAAACTAGTGGCCTGAAGTATCTGGGAAACCTGGTTGAGTAACCGGAATCGGGTGCACAGTCCTGTGTAGGACATTCGTGCGCTGGCTACCATGGTGACAACGAATCAATGCTTGACGTGGGGGAATCCATGACGATGCGGTTTACAGCGGCGCGCGCATTGGTTTTGATGGTCGCGAGCATCCCGGCACTCGCCGCCGCGCCCGCCGCACCGGCGTCAGATTGGCGCGAAACGGTCAGGGCATTTGCCGAACAGCACTTCAAGAATCCCGCGTGGGGTTATTCGCACTGCCGGCGCGACTATGCGCTCGCCAAGGAATTGGCTGCGGCCGATCATGCGGCGCTCGACGATGATGTGTTGTACGCGGCCGCGTACTTGCACGACATTGCCGCATTTGCGCCGTGGGAAGACACCAAGGTGGATCATTCCGACGTAGGGGCACGGGTCGTCGATAGCGTACTGAAGGACACCGGCTTTCCGATGGCGAAGATCGACGCCGTACGCGCTGCCATTCGGACGCATATGTACTACCGCGATCCGCAGAGTCCCGAAGCCCTGTATCTGCATGACGCCGACGGGTTGGATTGGCTGGGCGCCGTGGGCGCCGCTCGGATCTTCGGCCTGGTCGACCCCAACGGCAAACAGCCGGATGGTCCAAAGGCCGTCGCGATGCTCAAGGATAACCTGCAAAAGGTGCCGGGCCGGGTGCTGTCGCCGGCCGGCAAGCTGCTGGTGCCGCAGCGGCAAGCCGAACTCGAAAAATTCTTGAGCGATTTGAGCCGCGAGACCCAGCAGTTCCAGACGCTGTAGCGCCGCGGCGCATCGTGCGGACTATTTCGGCGCCGGGTGGATCGGATCCACCCAATAGACTTCTTCGAACCGCTCCGCGGCCTCGATGTTCAAGTTGACGACCACGGATTCGTTGTCGCTGCGCACCAGCACGCACTCGAGCGGCGAATCGCTCAAGGCGTTGATCTCCTGGTGGGGTACGTACGGGGGCACGAAAATGAAATCGCCCGCATCTGCGGTCGCCGTAAATTCCAAGCGCTCGCCCCAGCGCATGCGCGCAGCGCCGCGCACAACATAGATGACGCTTTCGAGCGCGCCATGATGATGTGCGCCGGTTTTGGCATTCGGATTGATCAGGACGGTGCCGGCCCAGAGCTTCTGCGATCCCACGCGGGCGGAGTTGATGGCGGCCGCGCGCAGCATTCCCGGCGTCTGCGCGGTGTTGCTATCGAGCCTGTCGCTCTTGATGACTTTGACGCCGTCGAGCCGCCAATCGCGTTTAGGAGGTTCTTTCATGAACCCGCCTTGCCCGCGAGCGCCTTGATCAGCACGTCCCAATAGGTCAAACCTTTATAAAACTCGTTCACCCGTATCCGCTCATTGAGGCCGTGGGCGAATTCCTCGCTGCCCATGACGAACACCCCGCCCACACCGTAGGTGGGTATTCCGGCGTTGCGGTACACGGCGCCGTCGGTGGCATACGATGCTTGGGTCGGTACCACGGGCGTGCCCGGATCCGATGCATGAACGGCCTTGGTCACCGCGTTCA
>JAXDQN010000012.1:0-6491 GCA_034667865.1 Gammaproteobacteria bacterium | reverse complement strand
TTCGATTCCCTCCTTCACCACCAATCACCTATCCTTGACCAATTCCGCAGTTCCGTACAGTTAATGGCGAGGTGACCCATGACTACTCCCGCGCGCAAAGGGGCTGAAGAAGCCCGTAACCAGCTTCCCGACCTCCTCACGGCAGCCGAGAATGGGCGCTCAACGGTCATCACCAAGCACGGCCGCCCGGTCGCCGCCATTGTACCCATGACCGATTTCACCGGCGGCGCCCGCCAACAGCCGCTATTACCCGTCAAGGGATCGGGCCGCGGCCTGTGGGGTAAAGACAGCAGCCGAACCCTGCGCGAACTGCGCGACGAATGGAACCGTTAGACTTATCGGGGTTACCTGAGCAACCCCTCTTGCCCTATGCGGTGCAAGCCGCCACCGGCGGCGGTTTCCATATCTGCACACGAAGCGGGGGTAGATCAAGATCCCTCGAGTGGCACGTGCGATTCGATTTTAGAAGTCGATCTCATCCAGTTCGCGTTTCGTGAGTCCCCTCGCCCGGCGCCGCTGTTCTTGCGCGCCGAGGGCAGCCAAAGCAGGATCCGTTTCAGACAAGAACTCGTGTCACCGATCGGAAAGTACCCGCCTTGCTTTGAGAGACTTGCTGCCTGCGCTCCACTCCACGCATCACTTCCTGTGCATGCGGTGGCGCCGGTCGAAGTCCAGGTCAGCAGGGCGCTCTTTTCAGATGTAATGCCCCGCTTTGGTGGCAGGTGTGGTGAAGTCGGAGTTGTCTAGGGTGATTAACCTCGCATCCTCTCCAGCGTGATCAGGCGGCCAACTTTAAAGTAGGTTGCAATCCCATTCGAGAAGCCAATACCAGCAGCATGTCCGCGCTGAAATCCCGCCAAGCACCTTTCATCAGTGCCGATACACGGGGCTGAGTGATGCCAAGTTCTTTAGCGGCCTTACTTTGCGTCCAGCCCCGCCCTTTGATGTGTTCGCGTAGGGCAGCCATAAGATCGGCACGCATGGCGAGAACTCGTGCTTCGGCCTCATCGAACCCCAGGTCACAGAACACACTTCGATTGGCAGGCGTTGTATGTTGAATATTGCGTTTGCGCATGTGTCTACTCTCCTATCTGAGCGAAGCGGCGTGCAGCTAATTCGACATCCGCCTTGCGAGTTTTCTGGGTTTTCTTTTGGAAGCAATGGAGCACATAAACCGCTTCCGGACGTGTGGGCCAAATAGATCACGCGATAGGCGCCGGTTGCGTCGCGCACGCGAATCTCTTTTACGCCAGGACCCACAGTTTTCATCGGCTTCCTGTTTTCCGGTTCGAGGCCTCGTTGTACGAAGTACAGATTGAAGCCGGCATCTCGGCGCGCCCCATCGGGAAACGACTTGAGATCGCTGTGACTTGAGCCGATGAAATGCAGCGTTTTGCGTCCGCCCGACATGCGTGCATTATACAGATATTAAATAGTTATACAAATATCGGTATAATGGTGAGTATTGTGCGAATGGAATCTCTGCACGCTTGACTAGGCATCGCTTCGAGGGACAATGAAGCTGTGACAGATGCAATGCATGTCGTGCTCATCGTCGAAGACGACGCCGCGCTTCAGACTGTGTTGACCGTGCTTTTTGAAGCCAATGGCTTTCGGGCCGTGGTTGCGGGAACTGCCTATGGCGGAATTCATGGCGCACAATTGCACAAGCCTGACATGATCTTGGTCGACTTGGGGCTGCCAGATCGCGATGGACTACAGGTAATAAGCGTCATTCGCACCTGGTCAGCAGTGCCAATTGTCGTATTGACGGCACGTAACGAGGAGGCGCAGCGACTGATCGCCTTTGATAAGGGCGCCGATGATTTCGTCGTCAAGCCGTTCAGTTCACCGGAATTGTTGGCGCGAGTACGAGCGGTGCTGCGGCGCCATGTTCGCGGCGAGCAGCCAATGGCGATCCTGAAACTCGGCAGTGTCGAAATCGATATGGGGAACCGCGTTGCGCGCACGGTCGAGGGGCAAGAGGTGCGCATAACGCCCACGGAGTACCGCGTGTTGGAAGTACTGACGCGCAATGCGAATCGGATTGTCACGTTGGCGGTACTCCAAAAGGAGGTGTGGGGCCCGCAACGAGACGATGTCCGGGGACTGCGGGTTCACATCGGCAGCCTTCGAAAGAAACTTGAGGTCGACCCAGACAAGCCGCGGCACATTTTGACCGAGCTCAATCTAGGCTATCGTCTCATTGTCTGAAGCGGCGGTCAGAAACGGTACGATAGATCAATCCCGGCGGTGAGCGGCTGATTGGTGATGATTCGATTGTAAGCGGCGCTGGGTTCGTTCTCGACAAACAGAGCTTCCAGTTGCGCGCGCTTGTTGGTCAAGTTGTTGACGAACAGAGTGGCGCCCCAATGGTCCCGGGATTGAATGCCTGCCCGAATATTGGTGAGGCTGTAGCCTGGCAGCTGTGTGTACGCGCCAATAAACTGGACGGGGACTGGAAAGGTAACGGAATAGCGCGAGCCGGTATAGGAGGTCTCTAATCGCCCTGTGAAGGTGTATTTGTCAGTGAGCGGTTTCAAATAGCTGAGAATGACATCCGCGGTCACTGAGGGTACTTCCGGGAGCTTGTCGGTCGGCGTGATGAGCCAGTGCGGGCCTCCGTCGAGGAATTCATGCAGATAGCCGGCGGTAACTTCGAGGTTGAAGCCCGCGCCCAGGACAGCGACGGTGTCGATCTCGCCGCCCCAGATCGTAGCGTAGTTGCCGTTGATGTTCAGCGCCCAGTCGTTTGGATACGCCTCGAGTTGGATGTTGCTCCAATGCTCATAGTAGACGCTGGCGTTCACGGTCAGCCGGCGATCGAAGAACCGGGCCTTTTCGCCCAGCTCATAGCTCCAGACCGAGTCCGGGCCGTAACTGGATGGCCATTTACCGCTGGTGTAGCCCGATGCCGCGTAAGCCGGCCCCCACGCCGCACCGGTCGTCGGATAACTTGAGTCGCCCCCGCCAGGACGGAAGCCATTCGCTGCGGTCAGGTAAACCATCAGATCCGGGCTGAATGTATAGGACAAGTTGAGTTTGGGACTGGTCTTGCTTGGATTTTGCTTGATCAGACCGGAACATGACGGCGTGGCCGCTCCCAGGCCCGACCCCCACCCACTGATGCACGAAGAGAACTGGTAGTCGTACTTGTTGAAGCGCAGGCCAATATCGGCTTTAAGCTCAGCCGTCAGAGCGTAGGTTGCGTCGCCGAAGATGGCATACTGCTTTTCAGTGGTTGGCGAATAGGCGTCGAACCAGTTGGGTGTCGTTGCCGGAGCGAACGTGCCGAGATCCATATAGGCGGAGTAGTTCGGCGTTGTGCCATTGAAGGTCCAGACGGAACTAAAATTGCTGTAATAAGCGCCACCGACCCACGTGAACTTACCGTCGCCCCTCGAGGTAAATCGCAACTCTTCGCTGAATTGTTTGGAGGGGTCATCCTCCTCTCCGGATTCCGGGCCGCTGCCGTTAGGACCGTAATAGCCGGGATTGGGCAGACCATTGTTGGAGGCGTAGGTCGCAGCCGTAGATGGGCTGTTGAAATTCTCACTGGCTTCCTCGATCTGTGTCGACCTACGGTTCCAGCGCGAGGTGATCGAGGTTAAATCGAATGAATCAAACTTGTAATTCACGTTGAGGCTGAAAGATGTGATTCGATCGCTCAAGGGTTCGGCAATATCGAAGGGCTGGTAATGCGCCAGAGTAATTCCGGGTGGACTGTCATAGGCGCTGATGCCATTCTGCAGGTTGGTCTCATAGAACACAGACGGCGTGATCGACAAATTGTCCGTCGGCTTCCACAGTACGGTAGCTCGAAACGCGTACAGCTGATAGGCGTTCGAGCCTGGATATTGCTTCTCAACCGGAGCGTCCTGGACATCGCCCCGCACGGTGCCGCTGGCACTGACCAACGGAAAGGGGTTTGCAACAATGCGCTTGATCCAGCCGCTGGTGTAATTTTCCGTTCCCACCACACGCAGCGCCAGCTTGTCGTCGATCAGCGGTAGGTTGAGCATGAAATTGTCATTGTGGTTGAATCCGCCGCCCTCGGTGCCCGAGAGGATGCTCTCGGCGCTGGCATGGAATTCGGTCGGATCGGGCTGATTGGTAATCAGCCGCACCGTGCCGCCCATCGATCCTGAACCAAACAACGTACCTTGTGGGCCACGCAGGATCTCGATGCGGTTCAAGTCATAGAGCGTGGGATCAATCACCGCGTGGCCGTTTTGCGCGCCGGCTGGACCGGTCAACGGAATATCGTCCAGATAAAAACCCACCGTCGCGGAATTGCCCCCGCTGGAAGTCATGCCGCGCATCTCGATTTCCGTCTGGCTCGGTCCCTCGCTCTTCAGTGACACCCCGGGTGTCGCCTGAGCCAGTGTGGCAACCGAAGTGATGCCGCGATCCTGTAAGTCGGCGCCGCTGACGGCCGCAATGCTGATTGGACTAGATTGCACGGTGGAAGCGTGTTTGCTCGCCGTTACTACAATTTCCTGAAGTGCGCCGGAATCGTTGTCCTCGGAAGGTTCGGCGTTTGCGTAGCCCGCGTGTGTCGCGCAGAGAATCATCGCGGCGGTGAATGCAAGACGCGTTGACTGCGTGCTGATCGCGTGTTGGCTAGGAATTTTAATTCTCTTGGTTGGGTGAGTGTTCATCGCATTCCGAAAGTGCGATGCCAAGCTATCACCGGTGCTATTAAGGCCAGGTAAAGTTTCCAGGCGAGTGATGGGCAATTTCGGTGCTCTCGCACTTTTTGCACGCTTCATCCTGGGGCGTACACTGCGCCGATCAGGACACTTAGATGTATCGACAGAAAGCTGTGCAACTTTTATAGACGAATCGGTATATGTCTCCGGAGTTTTGCGCCATCCGCCACGCAGGTCTTTCTGTCGCATGAAAAGGAGAATCGCAGTGAAGGCGCGCAATCCGGATCAGATATTGGACGCGCTCAAGCGCCAAGAGGCAGCCGACGCTCGCGGGCGCCTCAAGATTTATTTTGGAGCTTCGGCGGGAGTCGGCAAAACCTATACGATGCTCGAATCCGCCCGCACAGCGCGTGCTGCGGGCATCGACGTTGTCGTGGGATATGTGGATTCGCATGGACGCATCGAAACTGAGCGGCTGCTGGAGGGACTCGAACAGCTGCCGCATTTCGAGGTGTCATATCGGGGCATCACGAGATCTGAGTTGGATCTCGATGCTGCGCTGGCGCGCCGTCCGGCCATCATGCTGGTGGATGAGCTGGCGCATTCGAATGTGATCCAGGGCGAGCCCAAGCCGCGGCACTCCAAACGGTGGCAGGACATCGAAGAGCTATTGGCTTCAGGCATCAGCGTCTGGTCGACGCTCAACGTGCAACATCTGGAAAGTCTCAACGATGTTGTGGAATCCATCACCGGATTACGCCAGCGGGAGACCGTTCCCGATCGCATCTTCGATCAAGCCGGCGATGTCGAGCTCGTCGATCTTTCGCCCAGGGACCTATTGGCACGCCTTCAAGCCGGGAAGGTCTACGAAGCGAACCACGTCTCGGCAGCGACCAAACGCTTTTTTAGCGAGCCTAACCTGCTCGCGCTGCGGCAACTTGCCCTGCGCCGCACGGCGGACCGAGTGGACGCAGCGGCGCGGCAATACGGTGATGGAGACACGGCCTCGAAACCTTGGTTGGCCCGGGATCGATTCTTGGTCGCGGTAGCGCTCGATGACCAGGCGGAGCAACTCATTCGGGTGGGCAAGCGCTTTGCCGATGCGCTCGACGCAGAATGGATGGTGGTGACCGTTGAGACACCGGGAATGCTGAAACTCGACGAGAGCCAACGAAATCGGCGCATCGACATCTTACGACTGGCGGAGTCGTTAGGCGCCGTGACTGTGACATTGGACGGGCCGTCCGCCTCCACAGCGATTCGTGAGTATGCGCAGCTGCGCAATATTACCCGTATCGTGGTGGGCGAACCGCGTCGGTTTGGCATCAGATCATTTATCCGCCCCTCGACAGCGACCAAGTTGGTCCGGGAGACCGGCGGTATCGACGTCTCGGTGATCGCGCGGCGCACACCCGCGCCCGCCAGGGAGTTGCGGCAAAGATTGACGATTCCCACAGAAGTGCAATGGTCCCACTATTGGGGTGCGCTCGGGATATGCGCCGCGTGCACGGTTGCGGCGGCGGTCATGTATCCCTTCTTCGAACTGACCAATTTGGTAATGGTGTACTTGCTGGGCGCCACGATCACGGCCCTGCGCCTCGGACGTGGGCCCGCGAGCTTGGCCGCGGTCGCCAACATTCTTGCGATTGATTTCTATTTCGTACCGCCGCGTTATTCGTTTGCCGTCGCGGACGTTGAGTATCTCGTGACATTTTCGGTCATGTTGACTGTGGCGCTCATCATCGCGAATTTGGTCGCCAACGTGCGCGCGCAAACGCGCGTGGCCGGTGCGCGCGAGCGACGCACCGCACTCCTGTATGCCATGAGCCGCGAGTTGGC
>JAXDQN010000011.1:0-3054 GCA_034667865.1 Gammaproteobacteria bacterium | reverse complement strand
CTCGAAGTTCTCCTCGATGAAGTAATCGAAGCGAGCCTTGCGGTTGACGGCAATTGGCGGAAGTTTTTCGGGTTTTTCGTTGGCTTTCACGGCGTCGAAGTCTACCTACTCGGCGATGGCGGTGCCTGCGCTTTTGCCGGAGAATTGGCTAATGCCGCTAGTCGAGCGAAGCGCTTTGGTCACCTACACGCCCGCGCAAATGTATGCGCTGGTCGATGATGTGGGCCGCTATCCCGAATTTCTACCCTGGTGCATCGATGCCCGGGCGGAGGAGGTGTCTGCGGCTGAGCGTCTGGCCACGATCAAAGTGGCGCGCGGGGTGCTGCAGGCGGAATTCACCACCCGCAATACGCTGCAGCCGGACGTGCAAATTCACATGCAGCTGGTGCACGGACCGTTTCGGGATTTGACCGGCCGGTGGCGTTTCGACGCCCTGGGCGAGCGCGGCTGCAAGGTGCAGTTTCGGGTGGAGTTCGAATTCAAGAATCGCCTCACTGCCACCGCGTTCAACGCCATATTCGAATCGCTGTGCGCCAGCATCGTCGACGCCTTTGCGCAGCGCGCGCAGAAAATCTACGGTTGAGCGGTGCACTCCGTGAGCATCCAGGTGGAGATCGTCCAGGCCGCGCCCGAGCAGACGCGCTCGCTTAAGTTAACCTTGGCCGCGGGGGCTACGGTCGGGGACGCCGTGAATCAGGCCGCGCAAGCGGGCGCGTTTGCCGACGTGAACTTGAGCGCGGCGCCGCTGGGAATCTTCGGTCGCGTGGTCAGCCGCGAGCAGCCGCTCAAGCAGGGCGATCGAGTCGAGATCTATCGGCCGCTGACGACCGATCCAAAGACCGCGCGGCGCAAGCTGGCTAGTAAATCCGGCCGTTCTTGAGCTTGGCGGCAGAGGCGTCCTGGGCCGCGGCCTCGGCGTCCGAGGGCTTGTCGAGTTTGGCCACCTTATCGCCTTCGAAGTAGACGGTGACGCGGCGCGAGTCCACATGGCGCGAGCGGCCCTTCTTGAGATAGTAGATATAGTCCCAACGTTCTTTGTTGAAGCTGTCCGCCACCATCGGGGTGCCCAACAGATATCTGACCTGGCTGCGGGTCATGCCAGTCTTCACCGTGTCGACCGCCGATTGATTCAGGAAGTTGCCCTGCTGGATATTGATGCGATAGACGCAGCCGGAAACCGCGAGGCTCAAGGCACCGCCCAGCAGCAGGCTCTTAATAATTTTGCTCAAAGTGGTTTACAGCCCAGTAAATGAACGATAATCGAACTCCCATCATACCGGATGGCACAGCATGCCGCAGCGCCTGAAATCTGATTCGACCAGCGAAAGCAACGACCTGCGCAATGCGGGCCTGAAGGTTACGCTGCCGCGCCTGAAAATTCTCGACATCCTGGCCGACGGATCGGCGCGGCACATGAGCGCCGAGGACATCTACAAGAAGCTCCTGGTGTCCAACGAAGACATCGGTCTTGCCACTGTTTACCGCGTGCTCACCCAGTTCGAGGCTGCGGGCCTGGTTACCCGGCACCATTTCGAAGGCGGCATGGCGGTATTCGAACTCAACCAGGGCGCGCACCATGATCACATCGTGTGTGTTGACTGCGGCAAGGTGGAAGAGTTCATGGACGGCGGTATCGAGGAGCGCCAGAACGCGGTGGCGGACCGCTTGGGCTTCGAAATCAGCGATCACTCGCTGATCCTGTACGGGCACTGCCGCAAGCCCAATTGCCCCAATCAGAAGCGCGCCAAAGCCTGAGGCGAGCTTAGCGGGAGCGTTTTTTCTTCTTGGTGTCGCCCGAGCCGGCGTGCGTCAGCATCTCGCGCGCATGGGAACGCGCCTGATCGGTGATGTCGACGCCGCCCAGCATGCGGGCGATTTCATCGACGCGCTCGTTCTCCGCCAGGCTCTTCACAGCGGTGCGCGTGATCTTGCCGTCGCTCAGCTTGGTGACCCGGAACTGCGCATGCGCCTGGGAGGCGACCTGCGGCAGGTGGGTGACGCACAGCACCTGCGCGCGCTCGCCCAACTCGCGCAATTGCCGACCGACGATTTCCGCCACGCCGCCGCCAATGCCGGCATCGACCTCATCGAACACCATGCACAGCGACGACATCGCCGTGCGCCCGGCGACCTGTACGGCCAAGCTGATGCGCGACAGCTCGCCCCCGGAGGCCACCTTGGCCAGGCTCTTGGGTGCCTGACCGGGATTGGCGCTTACCAGGAATTCGATCTCATCGCTGCCGGCCGCCGAGAATTCATCCGCGATGGGCGTTACCGTGATCACAAACTTACCGCCCGACATGCCGAGCGCCTGCATCAAGGCCGTGACCTGGCTGCCCAACTGCGCGGCCGCGGCCACGCGGGCAGCGCTCAAGTGTTTGGCCGCGGCACTGTACTCCGCGGTGAGCGCGGCCAGCTGTGATTCCAGGGCCGCCAAGCTGCTCTGCGCGTTGTCGAGCTGCGCCAATTCGGCGTCCACGCGTTGCAGTTGCGCCGGCAATTCCAGCACGCCGATGCGATGTTTGCGCGCCAGGGCCTCCAGCGCCGCCGCATGGCGCTCGATCTCTTCTTGGCGCGCCGGATCGATGTCGAGATTTTCCAGATAGCGGCGCAGCGACTCCGATGCTTCCTGCGTGAGGATAGCCGCCTCGGTCAGCATCTTTCCGGATTCCGCCAACTGCGGATCGGTGTCCGAGACGTTGCGCAGCGCGGTCGCGGCTTTGCCCAGCAAGTCATGCGCGCTGTCGCTGTCAGCCTCATACGCCGCGGTCAGAGCCAGGCGCGCGGCATCGGCCAGGCGGCTGCGCCCGGCGATGCGCTTCTGATCGATGAACAATTCTTCGATGGCGGCAACCGTGGTGACTTCGGCCTTCAGCTCGCGCACCTGGTAGCGCAGCAGATCCAGGCGCGCGTCGCGGTTGAGCGCGGCGTCTTTGAGGGTTTCGAATTCACGGCGGACATTTTTGTAGCGCTCGAAAACCGCGCTGACGTTCTGCCGCAGTTTGGCGTCGGACAGTCTTTCATCCAGCAGTTCGCGCTGCGCGACCCGGTTGA
>JAXDQN010000010.1:0-5311 GCA_034667865.1 Gammaproteobacteria bacterium | reverse complement strand
CTCATGCTGCTGATGGACGGCGGTTATTTCTCGCGGCTTGTTTTTCCGGGAAACAGCGGGCCCATTTCCGCTGTGCTGATCACCGTACGGGCGCTAATAGACGCTCACCTGTCCAAAGTGAGTCCCAACTCGGCTGGAAGTTAGAGTCAGTTTGAGCGTGGCGCTATGTTTCGATGCCGGTTTCGTACAGGCGCGCGATCTCTTCCCGTGGCGGCGCGCCGAATAGGCGCCGGTATTCGCGGCTGAACTGCGAAGGACTTTCGTAGCCGACGCGATGCCCGGCGGTGGCGGCCTCGATACCGTCTATGAACATCAGCCGCCGCGCTTCATGCAAGCGCAGATGCTTCTGGTACTGAAGCGGCGACATGGCGGTCACCGCCTTGAAGCGGTGATGCAGCGAGGACGGACTCATGTGCACGGATTCCGCCAGTTCCTCGATACGCAGCGGCGCTGTATAGCGCTGCTTCAGCCATTCGATGGCCCGGACGATGCGATGATTGCCGCTGTCCCTCTCGGCCAGATCCACCAGGCGCTGACCCAGTTCGCCGCGCAGCACGCGGTAGTAGATTTCACGCAGGACCGCAGGCGCCAGCACAGGAATGTCCGCCGGCTCATCGAGCAACTTCACCAGTCGCAACACCGCGTCGAGCAGTGGCTCGTCCATGCGCGCGGCGAACAGACCGCGATCGGCGGCATCCGCCGCCGCTCCGCGGTTGCCAAGCTCCAGCAGCAAACGCGCGATCTCCTCAAGGTCCAGGTCCAAACGTAGGCCTAGGAACGGACGCTCAACACTGGCTTCGAGCACCTGGCCCATTGCCGGCAAGGTGACCGATACCACCAGGTAGTTCAGCGCGTCGTAGTAGAACACATCATTATTTAGCAGCGCGCGCTTGCGGCCTTGTACGACGAAGCCGATGCTTGGTTGATACACGCTCGGCGTGCACACCGTTGGCGCACTGCCACGCATCATCGTTAAAGATGGCAACGAAGCGTCCTGATGCACGCCGTCGAACGGTGCCAATCGGGCAACGAGTGCGGTCAGCTCCTGCTGCCGGCCGGCGATCGCGCCGCGGTCCATGGTGCTTGGTAACTCACCGTCAAACATAGGTTTTTCGCGGGGTCCTCGTAAAGGTTGCATAGTAATTGCTGGCCGTTTCGCGCGATACCCAAATTTACGCTTCTTGCAGGATCAGGCAAGAACCGAACAGGACTGGTCTAGCGCCGCGATGCGGCCGTTGCCTAGGATGCTGGTCAGTTTCACCAACTGGGAGACCCAAAATGTTTATGAGAATTCCTCGTCGCAGACTGGGTTGGGACGGTCCCGAAGTTTCGGCCATCGGCCTCGGCTGCATGGGTATGTCGGAATTCTACGGGCCGGCTGATGAAGCCAGCAATCTTCGCGTGCTCAACGGCGCGCTCGACATGGGCATCAACTTTCTCGACACCGCTGACGTATACGGCGCGGGTGCCAACGAGCGGCTGCTGGCGGATGTCCTGAAAGCGCGCCGCGCCGAAGTCGTGCTGGCGACCAAGTTCGGATATGTGCGCGGCCCCGACGGCGCGTTTCTCGGTATCAACGGAACACCCGAGTACGTGCATGCGGCATGCCATGCCAGTCTCAAGAGGCTCGGTGTCGATCATATCGACCTGTACTACCAGCACCGCGTGGATCCCAAGGTTGCGATCGAAGAAACGGTCGGCGCCATGGCAGAGTTAGTCAAGGCCGGCAAAGTGCTGCATCTCGGTCTGTCCGAAGCTTCGGCGAACACCATTCGCCGCGCCGCCAATGTGCACCCTATCGCGGCGCTGCAGAGCGAGTACTCGCTGTGGACACGCGATCTGGAGCCCGAGATTTTGCCGGTCTGCGAAGAGCTCGGCATCGGTGTGGTGGCCTACAGCCCGCTCGGCCACGGGTTCCTGACGGGCGCGTTCAAGCAGATCGGGGATCTCGACTCCAACGACTCTCGGCGAAACAACCCGCGATTCTCAAACGAGAATTTCGACTGGAACTTGCAGATCGTTGAAGTCGTCTCGGAGATCGCACAAGAGGAAGGGTACACTCCGGCGCAAGTGGCGCTCGCTTGGTTACTCGACTGCGCACCGTACATTGTGCCGATTCCGGGTACACGCAGCATCAAGCGCCTGAAGGAAAACGCGCTCGCTGTTATGGTGCGCCTCGACGATGAGCAGTGCGAAAGGCTGTACGGAATCTTGCGTGAGCAACCGGTGGCCGGCGAGCGTGCTGCCGCCGCGCATATGGCGATGATCGACGTCTGAGGTCCAGGCGTCTTGGATACAGCCTTAGTTTGATCGAGCGCGAAAGGCCTTTGGCGAAAGCCCACTGCGTTGACGAAAGAACCGCGTGAAGTACGCAGGGTCTTCGAATCCCAATAGGTACGCGATTTGCGCGACCGGCATAGAGGTGTAACGCAGCTGTCTCTCGGCTTCCACGATCATTCGGAAATGAATGAGCGCCACCGGCGCTTGGTCCGCTACGCGCAGGCATGCGCGCCGCAGCTGCGACTCCGACACGCCGAGATCACGACAATAATCGCCGACGCTTGCATGAGCCATGAATCGCCCTTCGATAGCCTCGCGGAATTTGGCCACCAGTCCGCGATCGCGCGCGCCTGAATCGGAGTGATGACCGGCGGTACGCAGACCGACGCGGTAAAGATTGGCCACCAGCGCCGCGAGCAAGCCGCGCAAAGCCACTTCACGCCCCCCGGCGGAGCGCCCAAATTCCAGCAGTACCATGGTCGCGAGCCTGCCGATGTCGGTGGCTTGCAAGGTGCGCTTGCTCAGCACGATGAATCCCGGTTCTCCCAGAAACTGTCGAAGTGCGGCGGAGCGGCCGATGACGTCGTGCGCCAAACCGGCGGCGAACGAGGCGACCAAGCCTACCGTGTCAATTTCGAAAGAGAATGCATGAACGACATTGGGCGGTACGATGACCGCGCAGGGTGCAGGGGCGGTGATCGTCTGATCATCGACCTGTGCAACCACGCCGCCGGATTGCAACACCAGAAGCTGATGCAAGTCGCGATGCCGGTGCGGATGAATATTCCAATTATGCAGGCGGCTGCGCGCGGCGATCGTTTCGATGTGCACCGTGCTTTCATCGGGAGGTTGCGGCGGCTCGCCATATAAGAAGAACGCGGGGACGGGCGCTCGCGGTCCGGATGTGCGGGGATTCAGAGATTTGGAGTGCACGTTAGAAAAGTACAAGTTTTGGGCGGTGGCGTCCATTCCGTTCGAGTCGGCAAGAGGCCCAAGGTAAGGCGGACGCTACGGCGGGGGGCGGCCTTGAACAAAACACAAGTAGTCATCATCGGTGCAGGGCCTTCCGGGCTGCTGCTCGCCCGATTGCTCGAACGAGCCGACGTCAGCACCATCGTTTTGGAGCTGCACACCCGAGCACATGTCGAGGCTAGAATTCGCGCGGGGGTACTCGAACAGGGAACGGTAGATCTGCTCCACGAAGCCGGTGTCGATACCCGATTGCTGCGCGACGGCTTGCGGCAGGAGGGTTTTGGTTTGGCTTTCGACGGCCGGATGCACCGAATCGATGTAGAAGCACTGACCGGAAAATCCGTCACTGTTTACGGTCAGACCGAAGTGCAAAAGGACTTGGCGGATGCGCACCTGGCATCCGGTGGGGTTGTTCATTATTCGGTCGAACAAGTGGAGTTCGCGGATTTGGAAGGCGCGAAAGCGCGCGTCACATTCTTGCAAAATGGGTCTCGGCATGAAATCACCTGCGACTTTGTCGCCGGGTGCGACGGATTTCACGGCGTCTCCCGACAAGCCATTCCGATCGACAAATGCCTCTATCACGAGCGAGTCTACCCCTTCGGTTGGCTCGGGATTCTCGTCGACAGACCGCCGGTGGCGGATGAACTCGTGTACGCCAATCACGCTCGCGGATTCGCATTATGCAGCATGCGCTCCAGAACGCGCAGCCGCTATTACATCCAATGCACGCCTGAGGACAAGGTCGAGCAGTGGTCCGACGATCGCTTTTGGGGTGAACTGCGAGCCCGCATACCGCAGGAACTGGCTGAACGGTTGATCACCGGCGCGTCGGTCGAAAAGAGCATTGCGCCGCTGCGCAGTTTCGTGTGTGAGCCCATGCGCTTCGGTCGGCTTTTCCTGGTGGGTGACGCTGCGCATATCGTGCCGCCGACCGGCGCCAAAGGGCTCAATCTCGCCGCGTCCGATGTCGGCATTTTGCAGCGCGCGCTGATCCGCTACTATAAAACCAACGATGCAGATAGCCTTGGAGCTTATTCCGACGCGGCGTTATCGCGCGTGTGGAAAGCGACACGGTTTTCCTGGTGGCTGACTTCCCTGATGCACAAGTTTTCCGACGATTCGTTTGCGCATCGGTTGCAGCTGGCGGAACTGGATTACATTTCGCGCTCGCCCGCGGCCTCGAAGGTTGTGGCTGAGAACTACGTGGGCCTGGATTTGGCCTAAGCGAAGCCAAGGATTTATATGAATGAGGGTGTGATATCGGGGAGGCGGTCGACCATTATTTTTTGCACGCTGGTTGCTTTGTGTGAGGGCATCGACTTGCAGGCGGCGGGAGTGGCGGCTGCGGGCATCGGCGCGGAATTCCACCCATCACCGGACCAATTCGGCACCTTCTTCAGCGCCAGCACGTTCGGATTATTGTTCGGCGCACTTCTCGGAGGCCGGTTGGCGGACAGCATCGGCCGCAAGCGGGTGTTGGTGGCATCCATTGGCGTGTTCGGCTTGTTTTCGCTGTTCACTGCCTTTGCCGGCGGCGTGGAATTCTTGGTGGTTGCAAGGCTGTTGACCGGACTCGGGCTCGGCGGCGCGTTGCCGACGTTGTTGGCGTTGGTGACGGAAAACAGTACCGCCAAACAGCAGACCTTGAGCGTGGCGTCGGTGTACGCGGCGATGCCCTTGGGCGGCGCGTTGGCGAGTTTGCTGAGTCTGTTGATATCTGCTGCGCAGTGGCGGGTGATTTTCGTCGTGGGCGGCGTGGTTCCACTGGTTCTCGCGCCTCTGATGACCTGGGGTTTGCCCGAGTCGGCTGCTTTCCGACGCTCGTGCGTGGCCGCGCCGGTGGATTTGCGTGCCGGCAGCTTCCGCGCGCTGTTCGCAAATGGGCGCGCCATCGGCACACTGTTGCTGTGGGCCAGTTTTCTGCTCGAATTGCTGTTGCTGTACCTGCTGCTGAATTGGCTGCCTTCGCTATTGGTGAGCGATGGCTTCAGCCGCGTACAGGCCGCCACGGCGCAAATCGGCTTCAATTTGGGCGGCGTGCTATCCGCGGTGCTGA
>JAXDQN010000009.1:0-2991 GCA_034667865.1 Gammaproteobacteria bacterium | reverse complement strand
TCGTTGAGGAAATCGGTCGCTGGTCCATGGTGGACCCTCTGACCATCGCCTGTTTCGTTCCGGTGCTTCAGTTCAACGCGCTGATCGATGGCCACGCTGAGCCTGCGGTGGTTCCCTTTTCGGCCGTGGTGATCTTGACTACGCTGGCAGCGCAGCTGTTTGATCCCCGTAAAATGTGGGACGGCGCGGAGCAACGTCGGTGAACACCCCGGGAGATTCGCCGCGCGCACCCGAGCAAGTCCCGCGCACCAGCAGCCGCCGTACTATCTGGCCCAATGTCATCTGGGGCATTCCGCTCGTGGCCTTGCTCATCGTCGGGTATTTAGGTATCAGAGCCCTGTTCAATCGCGGTGAAGTCGTAACGGTTACTTTCAAACGGGCCGCTGGCGCAAAAGCGGGCACCACTAAGGTGTTGTACCAAGGCATCGAAGCCGGGCAACTGATCCGGATCGAGCCGAATGCCGATGGTCGGCGATTGGATTTCGTGTTGCGGTTGGTGCCCGCGGCGAAAGCGGGTTTGAATTCTAATGGGCGCTTCTGGCTCATCGGCGCAAATCCAAACTTCTCCGACTTGAGTTCTTTGAAAGCCGTGGTGTCCGGCATTGCTATTGGCTATGCGCCCGGTGAGAACGGCGAGCCAGAAGATCACTTCGAAGGCCTGGATCAGGCGCCGTTAATTTTACCGGGCGACAAAGGCACGCGCTACGCACTGCGCGCTCATTCGCTCAACTCCATTCACGAAGGCAGCATCGTGCTGTTTCACGGCCAGGCCATCGGCAAGATCGTCGAGATCAAATTCGACGGCAACCACGGTTTTAGTCTTCAGGCCTTCATAAGCGAACCCTATGACGCTTTGATCCGTCCGGGGGCGCGGTTCTGGAAGGTCAGCCCATTGCGCCTCTCGTTCGGCGGCGGCGGGATCACCGCCAACCTTGCGCCCGTGAGCACCTTGCTGGCGGGCGGCATCGATCTGGAGGTGGACACCACCAATGCGACCGATGCGCGAAGTACCCCGGGTACGCAGTTCACGCTGTACTCCTCGCATCAAGCCGCACGCCAGGGATTGTCGGGCCCCACGGTGCGCTACGAATTCGCATTCGATGGTGATGCGGGAGCCTTGGATGAAACCTCAGCGGTGACCTTGAAGGGCTTCCAGATCGGCGAGGTGGAGTCAACGCAGTTGGCGTACAACGAGCACACCGGCGCACCCTATGCGATCGCGACCGCCGTGTTGTATCCGGAACAGATGCACTTAAAGGCAGGCTCCGGTGCGGAGGCCTCACCCGAGGAGTGGCGCGCAGCGACAGATGCGGCATTGGGACGGTTGATCCATCTCGGCTACCGCGCAAAGCTGCAACAATCTCCGCCCGTCCTTGGCGATGAATCCATTCAGCTGGTGCGCACCTCCGGCGCTCCGGCCGCGCAGCTGATCGCGGGCCGCGGCAATCCCCGTTTTCCAGTGGCGCCCGGCTCCAGCAACTTAGACGACATCGCGGAGAAGGCGGACCTGTTTCTCAACAAGCTGGATGCGATTCCGCTCGAAGACATTGGCGCGAATTTGCGAAAAATCACCGGCAATCTCGACAAGCTGATGTCCTCACCCGAGCTGAAGGACAGTCTGGAGCACCTGCATTCGACACTGGGGTCGATCGACAAGCTGCTGGGGGATGTGCAACCGCGTATCGGGCCGCTGATCGGCAATCTAAACGATACGGCCGCGGAACTCTCAGGAACAGCAACGGCGCTGCGTCGGGTCGTGGAAAGCGGCGGCGCCGGTGACGCGAGCCTGCCTGAAGCTATCAAGCAAATCAGCGACGCGGCGCGATCGATCAAAACACTCACCGATTATCTCGATAGACACCCTGAGGCGTTAATTCGAGGCAAGAGGCCGGAGAAATGAAAAAAAACTGTTCACTCCACTCCAATCTCTTCGATTCACTGGCTGTTGCGCTCGCGGGAATGCTCGCGTTGATGCTTGGCGCGTGCCACAGCTCGCCGACAAAAATCTACACCATCGAAGCGATTTCGCCTGAGACTCGTATCGATACTTATGCGGCGCCGCCGCTGCGCGTCGATACGCTGAATATTCCCGCCAGCTGGGATCGCATCGAAATTCTCACCGTCGCCGGCACAGGCGCGCTCGAGATACACGACTTCGACCATTGGTCCGCGCCGTTGGCGCAGATTGCCCGGCAGACCTTGTCCGATGATCTCGATCGACGGCTGCCCCCGGGTAGTGTGATCTATCCGCGATTGCCGAAGTCCACCGGCGCCTTAGGAGTGAACGTCGACATCCTGGAATTCAGCGTCGCCGGCGCCCAAGCGTCCATGCGCGCGAGCTGGTGGGTAGTTCCCGTTGGCGGCATGGCGAACGCCAAGCGCAGCGCCGTGACCTTACATGCTTCCCTGCCGTCCGCCGAACCTGCCGGTGTGGCTCGCGCGTGGAGCACGCTGCTTGGTCAGCTGGCCGACCGCATCGCCTCCGACGCTGCATCATTTGCTTCGCCTTGACTCGCTCACCGAAGTTCAACATGAATAAGCTGATTCAATCTGCCGCTGTCGCTCTTGTATTGGCCTTCACCGCCGTCGGCGTGGCTCACGCCGATCGCTAAGACGACTCAATTCACACCTTCAAACAGGCCGGCACAAGCGGCACGTTTTTCAAAAAAGCGTACGCCTACGCGATATTCCCAACCGTGGGCGGTGCGGGCTTCGTAGTAGGCGCCGCGCACGGCAAGGGCCGCGTCTATGTGCAAGGTGCGCTGACCGGCGACACTACGATGAATCTCGTAAGTGCCGGATTTCAGGCTGGCGCTAAGGCCTACAGCGAAATCATTTTCTTCGAAGACAAGCGTGCGCTCGAGGAGTTTCAGAGCGGCCATTTCGAGTTCGGCGCTGATGCCAGTGCCGTCGCTATCACGGCCGGAGCCGGCGTTGGCGCGGGCACTGGCGGCGCCAACTCGGGCGCCAGCTCGGATTCATCCAACGCGG
>JAXDQN010000008.1:0-10531 GCA_034667865.1 Gammaproteobacteria bacterium | reverse complement strand
CTGCATGCCGAGACCGTTGAATGGATTCGGCAGGAAATCGAAAAAGCTCTGATACGCGGCTTCAACCCCCCTCAGCCGTCCGCCATCCTTCTCGTTGATCGGACCCAAGATCTGGGCGGTTTCGGTGGCGCCATTGTTGGTGAAATCGCGGCCAAAATTGGAGTACGACAGGCTGTTGCTGAGTTTCTTAAAAAAGAATCCCAAGGTGAGCGAGCTGCTGCTGCTGAAGTAGCGTTCGTAGGAGAGATCGAACTGGTCGGCGATCTCGGGCAACAGTCCCGCATTTCCCGCGGTGGAATTAAATACCCAGTTGTAACCCACCACATTGGCGGGGGTGTGCGCGGCCGTCGGCGAGTTGTACACCACGTAGGGGGAGTCCGGCGAGGTGTTGATAAATGGAGAATTGATCGACACGAAATTGCGCAGCAAGCCGATGTCCGGCCGGGACAGCGCACGCGAATAGGCGAAGCGCACAAAGTCCTGTTTATCGAAACCTAGGCGCACATTGAAGCTCGGCAACGCGTTGGTATGCGAACTCCTGAAGGTGTTCGATGTACCGCCGCCGGCCGAGAATGCCAGGACGGCAGGCGTCAAGTAGCAGCTCGGATTCACCACGCTGTTGGGACCCAAGGGCGTCGCACAGGGCGGCAGCGCCAAAAGATTGCTGGCATCCGGATAAGACACGCTGCCGTTGCTGATTTGCTCGGTGCGAACCAAGCGCACGCCGAGATTTCCCACCACATTGATATTGGTGAAGATGTTCCTGTCCTTGCCGCCGAAGTTCAACCTGAGATAGGCGGCGTCGGTCTTCTCCTCGACATGCATCACTTCGGAGGGCATAAAACACCCGTCAATCGTGGCCCCAGCTCGATCGCAAATAGGCGTGTAGCCGAGAGTCAGGGGCGAATTGGTGGTGGCGCCGCTCAAGGCCTGTACCAGGCGCGGCATGTTGCCGAGCGTGGAATTGTTCAAGAACACCAGGGAGCCGTTCGGATACGCGCTGTTGTTATAGAAGCCATTGAAATTCGTGGCGCCCCAAATGCCGCCGCCATAGCCCAAGAAGGGCGCATGTCCGGCGGCGCAGTCGGGGTATGTGCCCGGCGCGGTGTTGTCCGCGTTGAAACCCGGGCCGTTGCAATTCCAGTTGGCCGCGATCGGCGTCCAATTGTATGTGGAATAGCGCACTGTCTGACTGCGGTCGGCATAGCGCACGCCGACTTTCAACGAATCCAGCCAGCCGCCTTTGTTGATGTCGTAGGTGAAATCGCCGCGAAACGCCGACTCGATGCCGTTGTCGTGTTCCGCATGCCCCTGGATGAACGGAATCCAGTAGTTGTGCGGATTCGACAAGCCGCCCGCCGCGTAGTTGACATTGGAACCCGGCAGCAGGTTCACCTGCGGCATGCCATCGCTGTTGACGCTGTACTGATAATTGGCCATGGAACCCGCGGCCACGAGAATGTCGTTGTTGCGCACCCGCGCATCGATGTATTGCGCGTCGAAATTGCCATGCAGCCGATCAGTAATATCCCACTTGAGATTGATCGACAGATCCTTGGTGTCTTCGGTGTGATCGAAGTCGCGGGCTTCATCCTGAAAGTACAGGCCATCGCGGCTGCTGGCACAAGCGAATCCCGGACCACAGTCGTTGACGAACGGCACGCCGGGAATGGCGGAGCCGGTGTTGATGGCGTCTTGAAGGTTGGGCGAGTTGCTTCCGGCCCAGCTGCCATGCGGCTGTGTCAATGTGCCCGATTGCAGCATCCCATTCGAGCCGAATACCAGGGGCGCCGCGCCAGCGGCGGCTCCTAAGAGGGTCGAACCTCGTGGATCGAAGGCCGGCGTGCCGAAGTACGTGCCGTCCAAGATCGCGTGACTGGCGTTCTCCAGCCATTTGTTGTGGTAGCTCGAATCCGTGTACTGCACGGTTGCTTGCAGCGACTTGGCGTTGTTCTCGTACTGGCCGGCGATGGTGCTGCCGATGCGATCGCGATTGTAGTCCACCTGGCTGTAGCGAATGCCGTCCGGCGCGAAGGCCCACCCGGCGCCGCCAAAGGGATTCGAAGTACAGGGAATACTGCCGTCAGCGTTTACGATAGCCTGTGCCGCCGTGCCGTAGCCCGAAGAACAATAGGTATCGATCTTATCCATGATCACGCTCTGGGTGCGCGTGATCACATGCGAGCGAGAATAATCGAGCAGCAAACCGAATCTGCCGATAGCGGTGCTCATGCTGTCGCTGGCCAACACCGAATACGCCGGCGTGAGTTGCTTGGACCGGTCCCCATAGTCGCCTTGCAGCGACGCGACGATTACCGGGCCATATTGATCAAAGGGCAGGCGGGTGCGCAGGTCCACGGTGCCCGCAATGCCCCCCTCGATCATGTCGGCAGTCTGGTTCTTATAGGCATCCGCGCCGCTCAATAGCTCCGGAGATATGTCGTTGAAATTGAGCCCGCGTCCCGAGTCGGCGGAGAAGGTATCGCGGCCATTGAACTCGGTGCGGACCTGCGTCAATCCGCGAATCAAGATATTGGTGGGCTCCCCTGATGGGTGCGTGCTGTCGTCATTGGACTGCAGGCGATTGACTGTGATGCCGGGCAGGCGCTGCAACGCGTCGGATGCCGACTTGTCCGGGAAGGCGCCAATATCCGTCGCGGTGATGGAATCGACGAAGGTGCTGGCTTCTTTCTTGATGTTCTGCGATGTAGCAATGGCTTGTTTCACGCCCACCACGACAATTTCGGCGACGGCGGGACTTGGGTCCGCAGCGGAACCGGCGCGACCGCCCGGCGCCTGCGGGGAATCTGCATTCGCCTGCGCGAGCTGGAGAGAGCCGGGCTTTTTATCAGATCCGTTCGAGGAGTTCGGCGTGGCGGCGTCAGGGCTGCTCTTGTCGCCGCCTGTGGACCTGGTGCCAATGCTGCTTTTATCTGGTGCTGCGATACTGCGAATAGTCGCGGTATTTTCACTGCTGTACACCGCTTCCAATCCCGTACCTTTCAGCATGGCATCGAGCGCGGCGCGCTTGTCGAGGTCCCCGACAACACGGCTCGCGGTGGCGCGGCTCACCAGATCGTATCGGTACAGCAGCTGCATCTTCGTCTGCGCCGCAAAGTTCTTGAGCGCAGTCGGCAGCGGTTGCGCGGCAATGTTGAATATTGCGGAATCCGCGATCGCGCTGCCCGGTGTCGCCAATGCCAGCCCGGATGCGCACGCCAATGCCTGCAACACGGCCGCGCGCACCAAGCGATACTCCATGAGGCGCCCCCTTTAGATCGTTCTGCTTCGATTCTTTATTTATGAATCGTTTTTTGTAAGAAAACTATTTCGCGGGAGGCTCGATGTAAACGTGTCCCTGGCCGTCACGGCGGATGGTAGCGCCAAAGCCATCGTGCAACATGTTCAACAAGGCTTCTGCGCCTTCGGGACTGGTTTGAAAGGTGCCACCCACCGGCACTTGTCGCAGTGCTTCGTCACCGACCTCGATCTTGAGCGTGGTATATCTCATTAGCTCGTTGATAACATCGCCCAGCGGCTGATCTTGGAAATAGAGGCTGCTCTTGCGCCAGGCCAACAAGCGGCTGAGCTGCGCGGAATTGAGTTCGTGAATCACTTCGGCACGGCCGTGGGCGTCGGCCTGCTCACCAGCCGTCACCGCTTTCGCCGACTCCGTCAGCGCCGAATCCGTGGGCGGGGTATCTTTTTCCGTGGCATTGACCACGCTCACTGTGCCTTCGCTCACGGTCACTTCCACGCCCGTGGGCCGCAGGTACACATTAAACGCCGTACCCACCGCACGCACCCAATAGTCCCCCGCGCGCACCCAGAACGGCCGCCGCGTATCGTGCGCGACTTTAAAATATGCCTCGCCCCGCTCCAGATGGATGACCCGCGTGCTGGAGCTGTAGTCCACGCCTACCCGGCTGTTGGTATTCAGGTCGAACGATGAGCCATCGGGCAATGCCACAGCGGCCTGTTCGCCGATGGCTGTCTGAAAGCGGGTTTCCTCTTTCTGCCAGTAGAAATTCCACGCCAGTCCGATGACCATGGCGCTGACGGAGGCCGCCGCCGCGATGGCCAGCCAGCGCCGGCGCGAACCCGGCAATGAGGCGGCATTCATGGATTGACCGAAATTTACCGCCCGCACCAGGGGACCTGACTTAGCGATTTCCTGCCAGGTCGCCGCCAACTCCTCATACACCTTGGCATGGAAAGAATGCGCGCTCTTCCACGCCTCGAAGCGCGTGCGATCTTCCGACGTCACATCATCCGCGCTCAGGCGCGCAAACCATTCGCTGGCCTCACGCTCGGTCTGCTCGGCGCTCAGCAGCCGATGCACCTTACCCATGATCCCGCCTCGCGCCGTAACGTCTCTTGATATAGCTGTTCGTGTCGCGGAGTCCGCGCGCAATGTGTTTCTCGACGGTCTTGGCTGAAATGCCCAGCCGGTCCGCCACTTCTTTGTAGGAACACTCGTGAAACACCCGCAACGTAAACGCTGCCCGGCATTGGCGAGGCAAATGGTCGATGGCTTCCTGAATGAGCTGATTTCTCTCGTCTCGGAGCAACCCGGACTCCAACGACTCACTCTCAGGATTGACCCTCGAGTTGGCGAAATCCTCCGCTGCGCCCCGCTCGACGGTGCGCCGGTGCCGGTATTCATTGGCTGCGAGATTCCGTGCCGTGGAAAATAGAAAGGCCCTCAAGGTGGTCACGGACTCGCGCTCGCGGTAGGTGCGCAGGAAGGCTTCCTGCACGATTTCCTTGGCGGTTTCGCTCGATCCCACAAAGCGGCGGATATAGCGATGCAAGGCGTCGCGGCTCTCGGTGAAGAGCTTGGTGAACATCTCGGTAGGGGATTCTGACTGTGTCGGCATGGCCGTTTTATCCGTCCTCTACCCTACCCTTAAAAAAGGCCGTGCGGCAACTCTTCAAACTCAACTGGGGGATTTCAGCTGCTGAAGTGTCGTACGCATTACGCCCCCGTGCGTGTGGGTTTACCTTATTCAACAGGAGGCGGTTCTTGCTGATTCCCCTCCGATGCCTGCCGCGCAACCAAGGGGCAGCGCTGCTGATTGCGCTGGCAATGGCGCAAACCGCTGTGGCCAGTCGGCCATCCACGAATACCGTCGCCGCCCTCCCCCCAAATCTCACCGCCGGTGTCGGCGCGCCGCTCAACTTCCTGGAATATGAGGCGGAGAATGCGGTCAGCCACGGCCGCATTGTTGGCCCAGATCGTACCTTTACCACGTTGGCCGCCGAGGCCTCCGGCCGGCGGGCCGTGTTGCTCGCGAATCCCGACGATTTCGTCGAGTTCACCCTGGCCCAGTCGGCCAACGCACTGACGGTCCGCTATGCGATGCCGGACGGCCAACCCGACGCCAAGCTGCAGGTGTTTGCACAAGGCGATCACATCGCCAATCTCGCAACCACGGCCAGGTATTGTTGCTACTACGGTCGATATCCCTTTACCAAGACCCCCACAGATGGCAATGGCCACCATTTCTTTGATCACACCAGAATATTGCTGGACAAAGTATTGCCGGCGGGCGCCGTTGTGCGCCTGACTCGCAGTCCCGACGACGCTGCGCCGTGGTGCGCGATCGATCTCGTGGATTTTGAGATGGTGCCCCCGCCGCTGACTCGACCCGATCGCTCGCTGTCGGTGGTCGACTTTGGCGCGGACCCCAGGGGCGCGATGGATTCCCGGCATTCGTTTGCCAAAGCGATCGCGGCGGCCACTGCCAGCGGGCGAGCGGTGTGGATACCGCCCGGACGATTTCAACTCAATGGGCATGTACTGGCTGACCGGGTGGAAATCGGGGGCGCAGGCCCTTGGTACTCCATCCTGCAAGGCACCGGTGTCGGATTGTATGGATATGACGCGCCGCATCCCTCGCAAGCTGTGGACATCCACGATATGTCCATCATCGGCGAAGTACACGATCGGGATGATCACAAACAACTGGCAGGGATCGGCGGTGCGCTCGGCGGCGGCAGCCGCATCCACAATGTCTTCATCCAACACGTGAAAGTGGGTCTGTGGCTCGACGGTCCCTTCGACGGATTGCAGGTGAGCAGCGTTGAAGTGCTGGACACCACCGCCGATGGCTTGAACCTGCATCGCGGCGTATCCCATGTGATCGTGGAAAACAGCTTCTTCCGCAACACCGGCGATGACGGCATCGCCTCCTGGGCCGCGAAGGTCGCGAACCACGACATCATCATCCGCCGCAATACGGTGATTGCGCCCCTGCTCGCAAACGGGGTGGCTATCTATGGTGGACACGATATTGCGGTAGCGGAGAATCTGGTCGCTGACACGCTCACTGAGGGCGGCGGTCTGCATGTCGGCAACCGCTTCGAGGCCGTGCCGCTATCAGGAACGATATCCATTCATGGCAACATGGTCGTCAGGGGCGGCTCGTTCGATCCTGGCAGACAAGTGGGCGTGGGTGCCGTATGGCTTTACGCGCTGGACTCGCCCATCAATGCGCAAATTGATCTGCAATCCACCACGCTCCTGGACAGCAGCCATGCCGCCGTGCTGCTCTTCGGCAAGCGCATCGAGGGACTCACCATCGCCGACTTGCATGTGTACGGCGCGGCGGGACCTCTCTTGGAAGTGCGCGCCGACGGCAGCGCGGTGCTCTCGGGAATCGAAGCTGTCGGCGTGCAGGATCCCGCCGTGCAAATGTGCGGCACGTTGGCACTGGACTGGAAGGGATCCACCGCCGGTATCAGCCGCGCCAGCGCTGGCGGTTGCTAGATCATGGACCACCGCTTGCCGAACCACTTGCGGACGTGCGCGTATCTTATTGATTTATAATAAATAGTAGCGATGACTAAAGCGGCCGATCGTCCAGACGAGCCTGTGCGTGCGGCAATAAGCCGGTTCGGCAGCGGATTTCGGCCGGCTGCGATCAAGCTATTTCCCCTCTAAATCGAGGGAAAGATGGGAAAAGTACGCGTAGCATGTAGCGTAGAAGCATAAAAGCTCGTTTTGTTTTTTGCTCCCGGGATCGGCGACATGGCCAAAATCGGCGATGCATATGTCGATTGGAAGAAGTGGAAGACCGAGTCTTTCGGCGTATTCACTTCCATTGATGATGCCTACTACTCGGCCGAAATAGGCTCTGCGAATAAATCCGCAAAAAAGCCGGAATGCGTTCTTGAGATCGGGTTCGGGAACGGAGAGTTTCTAGGTTGGGCCGCGAGCCGCGGGGCGGCCGTTTATGGTGTCGAACTCAACCGGCATCTAGTCGCGCGCGCTCGCGAAATATTCAAGAACGCGGCCTTCTATTCGAGTTTAGATGATTGCGGTCTCGACGAAATGGCCGGGCGCATCACCCACCTCGTGGCCTTTGACGTTCTCGAACATGTGACGGCCGAAGCGATCCCGCACATGCTGACACGCATGCGCCAATTGCTGCGTGATGACGGCGTGCTGATACTGCGATTTCCAAACGGCGACAGTCCGTTCGGACG
The DNA here is from genome assembly GCA_034667865.1 of Gammaproteobacteria bacterium. Classification (GTDB taxonomy): domain Bacteria; phylum Pseudomonadota; class Gammaproteobacteria; order Steroidobacterales; family Steroidobacteraceae; genus Bog-1198. The sequence continues at coordinate 3,040 of JAXDQN010000008.1, read as the reverse complement.
CCGAACTCAGCATGGCGATCCTACGCACGTCACGACATTGGGCCGAGAAAAACTGGATTTCTTCGCCCGGAATGCAGGCCTCGCTATCCGCAAGATAAGCGGGCCGGCACTGCCGCTGCGCGGCGTTGGCGCGGCCCGCGCTGTCCGCAGATTTGGCCTTCTCGCTGCTCGATCATTGAGCGAGCGGATAATATCGGCGCTTTATTTCAACGGTACGCGCGTGGCGTTGGAGACTAATTATGTCGCAGTACTGGTCAAAACTGCGAGTTACCCGGTTCAGCAAATCTGCGCTTTGGAAGTGGTGGAGGCGGATACCGCCGCATCTTAGAGTTCCGCCAGGCCCAAGCTAACATCTCTTTGATGAACCGCAAATACGATGCCATTGTTATCGGTGGTGGCCAGGCCGGACCTTCCTTGGCCGCGCGTTTTGCGGGCTCCGGCAAGTCGGTCGCGATCATTGAACGTCATCTCTTTGGTGGAACATGCGTTAACGCCGGCTGCACGCCGACCAAAACGCTGATCGCGAGCGCGCGGATCGCCTACGATGCACGCCGCGCGCACGACTACGGAATTGAGCTCCCTACCGCGAGCGTCGCAGTCAACATGCGCGCGGTTCAGGCTCGAAAGAAACGAATAGTAAATGCGGCCAAGACCGGATTGGAGAATTGGATGCGCGGCTTGCAGACTTGTACGGTCTACAAAGGTCACGCAAAATTCAAATCGGCGCGATCCGTGAGTGTCGAGGGCCAGGTACTTACGTCTGAGCAGATCTTTATCAACGTAGGCGGTCGACCGCGAATTCCCACCTTCCCCGGCATTGATCGAGTCGCGTTTTTGACAAGCACATCGCTTCTCGAACTCGAGGAACTGCCGGCGCATCTGGTTATCGTCGGGGGAAGTTACGTCGGACTCGAATTCGCGCAAATGTATCGGCGATTTGGCAGCGAAGTCACGGTGATCGAGAAAGCGGCTCGCCTTTTGTCCCACGAGGATCCGGAAGTGGCCGCGGCGATCCAAGCCGCACTCGAAGCAGAGGGTATTCAGATACGACTCGAGGCCGAATGCATTCAACTCGGCCACGATGCCGAATCGGTGACCGCAAACGTAAATTGTTCGGCGGGTTCTCCGCAAGTTAGAGGCTCTCATCTACTCATGGCCGTGGGGCGAATGCCCAACACTGGTGACTTGGGCCTTGAAGAGGCTGGCGTGGAGACGGATCACGACGGGTTTATCAAGGTCGATGATGAGCTGCGCACCAATGTGCCGGGCATCTGGGCATTGGGCGACTGCAACGGTAAGGGTGCGTTCACCCACACCGCTTACAATGACTATGAAATTGTGGCTGCCAACCTATTCGACGGGAATCTGAGGCGGCGCTTGAGTGATCGCACCCCCTGCTATGCCCTGTTTGTGGATCCGCCGCTAGGCCGGGTCGGACTAACCGAACACGGCGCCCTTGCGCTAGGTCACACGATTCGTACCGGCAGTCGACCGATGACAAGGGTGGCGAGGGCCACCGAAAAAGGCGAGACCCGAGGTCTAATGAAAGTGGTGGTCGACGCGCGAACCAACCTGATTCTGGGCGCCTCGATCTTAGGTGTGGGCGCTGATGAGGCGATTCACTCGATCATCGACATCATGTCTGCGAAAGTGCCGTATACCACTCTACAAAACACCGTACATATCCATCCGACCGTCGCGGAATTGATACCCACCGTCCTCGGCGAACTGGGACCGACCAGCAGTAAGTCGGTTTAAAGTCATTGGATCGGTTCGCCTCTCGCTTTGTAGAACGCAAATGAGGCAATCCACTTTCCGCCCACGCCGATTGCGACACCGACCACTGTATCGAGAAGACGGAATAGCGGCTGCTCCCACGGGGACGGTAGCGCACTGATATCTCCTGCGGGGAACGGTGTCTTGCCGGTGCCGCTCGGCTTCACGCAGTTATACGACAGCATGTACGCCATGATCGCGGCGTAGTCAGCGGCGGGCAAAGTACCGGGTGCCGTCAGCGGCATGTTCTTGGTGACCACCGTATGCACCTGCGCGAGGGTTGGCTTGGTGCGGGCAAAAGCGGGACCCGCCATTGCCGGAGCGGCAACGCCTTGCAATTGCGCGCCGTGGCAGATTGCACAATGCTGCGCATAAACTGCGGCGCCCGCTGCCGGCGCAGCTCGAACAGCGCGCCGAACCGATTGTCGAGGGTGCCCAGAGAAGCGCCCTCCTCGTCGGGGCGACTCCACGGGAAGTACATTAGGATATTTCTATCCATCATCGCAGAGAGCGCACCATTACTTCGTGGAAGGCAACGCGTAGGCGATCAGCGCGTCGCCCGGCGGCGTCATCATAAAGTGATGGCCGCCGGCCATGATAACCAGATACTCCTTGCCGTCCTGCTCATAGACGATCGGCGTGGCCTGGCCGCCGGCCGGGAGTACGTCGCTCCACAGGATCTTCCCGGTCTTGATGTCGATCGCCTTGATGAGGTCGTCGGTCGCCGCCGCGATGAAAATCAAGCCGCCTGCGGTCACCACCGATCCGCCATTGTTTGGGGTACCGATCTCGAGCGGAATGAAGGTGGGCATGCCGAACGGACCGTTCCGCCGCGCCGAACCGAACGGACGATCCCACAGTGTCTTCCCAGTGGCCAAATCAATCGCGCGGATGCCGCCGTAAGGGGGACGGGTACACAGCACGCCAGTCGGCGTCTGCCATCCCGCGTTGACGAGGATGCCGTAAGGGGTTCCCGTCTGCGCTCCCGCGCCTTCTGCACTCGAGGCGCTTCCCGCGGCCCGGGGATCGCCGGCGGGGAACAAGCCCATCTCATCTGCCTCCTTGCGGGTCACGAGCACGTCGTAGTTCGGCATGTCGTTGTAGTTCGCGATGATCACCCCGCGGTGAGGATCGACGGCAACGCTGCCCCAGTCCGATCCGCCGTTATATCCTGGATATTCGATGCTGCTGCGGCCGTGTTCCGGTGGGGTATACGGACCCTCATAGCGAGCGCGTTTGAAGTTGATCCGGCAAAACATCTGAT
>JAXDQN010000007.1:0-7209 GCA_034667865.1 Gammaproteobacteria bacterium | reverse complement strand
CAATCCCGTCCGCTTCCGCAGCGTAGGAGATGACGGTGGCCTTGCGTTCCAAGGTGATGGCGTCGCCGTCACGCTCGACCGGGGCTTCGCTGGAGCGGACATTGCCGCCGGCCTGACCCTCGGTGGTCGAGGAGGCCATCAGCAGCTGCTCGGTCGCGATGCGGCGCAGCACCCGCTCAATCGTGGGGCTATTTTTGTAATGCCGCACCAAGCAGCCCATCTTGATCTGGTGCATGGCGTAGATCAGGCCGGTGGAAGAGCAGGCCTGCCCCAGAATGTAGCAAACGTCGGCAATTTGCCCGAGGGTCGCGGCTTCCCCTTCCAAAGAGGCCGGCACCTGCACACCCAGCAGGCGCTGCTTGCGCAGTTCGGCGAACGCCTCGGCTGGAAAGCGCGCCTGCGAGTCCACGGCTGCCGCATGGGCCTGGGCGACCTCCGCTGCTGCGCGCGCACGCGCCGTGAGGTCCGATTGCTGCAAATTCACCACACGCGGCGTACCCGCGACTGAATTCGTCTCAGTTGCCATATTGAACAGATTATGTGGGTATCGGACCACCCAGACAATGACGCATTCGCAAATTCGTGTCAGTTAGTGATGCCGGACTCACCTTTGTGAAAATTATGTGAAGGACAGGCCATATTCCGTATTCTTGGGTACGGGGTATGATTGCCGCTGTTTTTTTGTGGAGCAAGCATCGAGTGGATTCGCAGACGCAGGGGGTGAGCCAGCAACTAGTCGTGCTCGTCAAACAGGTTCTGGGACCGGGAAGCAGCATACCGGACCCGTTGCCCATCGACGCTCAGCTCAGCGATCTAGGCATTAGCTCGCTGAAAATGGTGAATTTGATGCTGGCGGTCGAATTGGAGTTTGACATCGCCATTCCGCAATCCGATATCACCCCGGAAAATTTCCATTCCCTGGCTTCCATCGAATCCTTGGTCTCCCGCACCCTGGGAAAACGCCGCCCGACTTAAGCGGGATCGTTGAGCGCGACAATCAACTGATCCACATCGCGCGCGGATGTCTCGCCATTGGTGACGCAGATTCGAACCACGTCCTGACCCTCGAAAACGGTGGGCGCCACCCAGGCGCGTCCCGAACCCACCACCCGACGCACCAATGCCCTGACGTCGCCCATTTCCGCCGGCGGAACGGCGTCGAGCACCGCCAACGGTGAGTCATTGACGATTTTCCAGCCCATGCCGGTGAGTCGATGCTTGATGTGGGCAATGACCTCCACGCCACGCTCGACGTGCGCGCCCAAGCCTTCCCACCCGGCCGCCGCCAGGGCCAAGAACAAACGCAAACCTAGAAAGCGGCGCGACCACTGCACACTGTTCAAATACGGGTCGACACCGGAAATGCTCGAGGGCATGAAACTGGTGGAGGCGTTGAAGGCTTCCGACAACAGATGGCCGCGCGTGGTGATGAAGATGGCGCATCCCATGGTGGTGGCCAGCCATTTGTGGGCGTCGATGGTGATGGAATCGGAGCGCTCGATGCCGGACAGCAGCCCGCGCAGGCGATTGGATGCCAACGCCGCGCCGCCCCAAGCGGCATCGGTGTGCAGCCACAGGGAGTTTTCCTGGGCAACATCCGCGCAGGCATGCAAAGGATCGATCATACCGCCGCCGGTGGTTCCGGCCGTCGCTACGATCATCACCGGCACCGCGCCGGCGGCGCGATCCGCGGCAATCGCGCTGCGCAGGGCCGTGTGATCCATGCGACCGTGACCGTCCGTGGCGACCAGCCGCAGAGCCGAGCGGCCCACGCCCGCCTGGTGTGCAATCTTCAGCCACGCAATGTGACAGTCGCTCGACGTGTAGAAGCGCACGGGGCCTGGATAGGCGCGAACGCCATCCGCTGAAAAGCCGGCATGTCCCTGGGTCAGCGCGCACAACAGCGCGGTGTAATTTGCCTCCGATCCGCCGGTAGCGAAGTGTCCGGTCGCGGCCGATGAGAATGCGGCGCGACGCGCCACCGCCTGGATCACGTGGGCTTCCAATGCCACCGGCACCGGCGATGAGGCGGAGCTGGCGAGTTGCGGATTGAATAGTCCGGCGATGCGGTCCGCGCACTGCGCGGGGAAATTCGCGCCGGGATTGAACAGGCCGAAATAGCGCGGATTGGCCATTTGCACGATGCCGTGTTCCATCTGCGCGATCGACCAGCGCAGCGCATCTTTGAGCGGCTGTGGCGCGGCGAAGTCGAACGCCGCCAGCTCAGCGCCAAATTTCAGCATATCCACCGTGGGCGTGACCGGTCCCTTCTGGATGCGCTGTAACGCGCTTTCGAGTTCGGTGTTCAGCCAGTTGCCGATGCGCGCGCGATCTTCGGCCGGCGGAAACAAGGCCTGCACGGGGTGAGGCAGGGTCTTCGCTTTCAAGCGGCAGCGCCGAGGGCTTGATCCAAGTCCGCGAGAATGTCATCGATGTGCTCGATGCCGACGCTCAAGCGGATGCTGCCGGGGCCGACGCCCGCCGCCAGTTGTTCTTGCGGCGACATTTGCCGGTGCGTGGTCGAGGCAGGATGACAGGCGAGGGACTTGGCATCGCCGAGATTGACCAGGCGCTTGAACAACTTCAGCGCGTTGTAGAAGCGCATGCCGGCCGGCAGCCCGCCGCGAATCTCGAAGGTCAACAGCGAACAGGCGTGCCCGCCGAGGTACTTTTGCACCAGCGGATGATAGGGATTGTCGGCGAAACCGGCGAAATTGACCGATTCGACCCGCGGGTGCTCGCGTAAAAAACGCGCGACTTTAACGGCGTTCTCGACGTGGCGCTCGATGCGCAGCGCCACCGTTTCGATGCCCTGGAGCAGCAAGAAGGCATTCATGGGCGAAATGACCGCGCCCAAGGTGCGTTGGTAGACGCTGCGACAGCGCCCGACGAAGGCTGCCTTGCCGTAGTGTTCGGTATAAACCAGGCCGTGATACGACTCGTCCGGCTGAGTGAACATGGGGTAGCGCGCCGCGTGCTTGGTCCAGTCGAAGGTGCCGCAGTCGACCACGATGCCGCCCAGCGTCGTACCGTGACCGCCCATGAACTTCGTCAATGAGTGCACGATGACATCGGCGCCATATTCCATCGGGCGCACCAGTATTGGAGTGGCCACGGTATTATCGACGATCAACGGCATGTCATGACGGTGCGCTACTGCGGCCAAGGCTTCCAAGTCGCAGACATTGCCCGCCGGATTGCCGACCGTTTCGCAAAAGATCGCGCGGGTGTTGTCGTCGATCAACGCTTCGATATCGGCGGCGCGGTCGGACTTGGCAAACTTCACCTGCATGCCCATTTTCGGCAGCACATGCGCGAACAAGGTGTAGGTGGTGCCGTAGAGCTGTGGCACGGAAATAATGTTGCGTCCCATTTCCAGTGCATTCACCGACGCATAGTACAAAGCCGTCTGGCCGGAACTGACGCTGAGCGATGCGACCCCGCCCTCGAGTTGCGTGACCCGCTCTTCCAGCACGTCGCTGGTGGGATTGCTGATCCGCGAGTAGCGGTAGCCTGGAACCTCGAGGTTGAACAAGGCCGCGCCATGTTCCGCGCTGTCGAATGAATAGGCCGCCGTCTGATAGATTGGAACGGCTACTGCCTTGGTGGCCGGATCAGAATCGAAGCCGCCGTGAATCGCGATTGTTTCCCGTTTCATGCCCGTGAATTTTCGTGATTTAGGTCGCACCAGTGTATCTCGAACGCCACAGGGAGTCGTGCTAAGGTTCGCAATTCCCGAGGCCCACGCTTAAATGACCGATTCGAAATTCGCCCGCGACGCCTGGCTAAGAGCGCTCGCCAAAACCGCGGCGATCGGCGACCAAGGAATCACGCTGCCGGTGCTGCTGGATCGTCTGGCGGGCGAGTACGATCTCGCTCCCGCATTGTCGTCCAGCGAATCCAGCATGACCTATCGCCAGCTGCGCGCGCGATGCAATCAGTATGCCCACTGGGGCTTATCAAGCGGTTGGACGGGCGGCGACGTGGTGGCGCTGTTCATGACGAATTGCGCGGAGTATCTGGCGATCTGGTTGGGATTGACGCGCATCGGCGTCGAGGTGGCGCTGGTCAACTCGCAACTCTCCGGCGATGTCTTGGCGCATTCGATCGCCGTCGTGAATCCGCGGGCGGTGATCGTCGGCGCGGATCTGGCGGCGCGGCTTGCAGCGGTCCGCCCGCGCTTGCCGAATCAGGTGGCCTGCTACGTTCTGGGAGCCGGTGCGCAGGACATGGCGCCGCTCGACAGCGAAGTATCGGCGCAATCCAGCGACGCCCCGCCGCTCGCGCGCCAGCTGCCGACGCTCGATGCCACGGCGCTGTACATCTACACCTCCGGCACCACCGGTTTGCCGAAGGCGGCCAGAGTCAGTCATTACCGTCTCATGCAGTGGAGTCATTGGTTCGCCGGCATGTTGGACACCCGCCCCAGCGATCGCATGTACAACTGTTTGCCGCTCTACCACAGCGTCGGCGGAGTCGTCGCGGCCTTTGCGACGTTGGTCAACGGCGGTTCAGTGGTGATCCGACCCAGATTCTCCGCCTCCGACTTCTGGCGCGACGTGCGCGACGAAGGCTGCACGTTGTTTCAGTACATCGGCGAATTGTGTCGGTATCTCGTGAACAGTCCGCCTCAAGCGATCGAAACACAACATGCATTGCGCATGGCCTGCGGCAACGGCTTGCGACCGGAAGTCTGGATCGCGTTTCAATCGCGCTTCAAGATTCCGCGGGTGCTCGAGTACTACGCCTCCACGGAAGGCAATTTCTCGCTCTACAACTGCGAAGGCGAGGTAGGCGCGATCGGACGGATTCCGCCATTTCTGGCGAACCGATTGCCGGTGGCGTTACTGCGCTTCGACATCGAGCGCGGCGAGCCGCTACGCAATGCCGACGGATTTTGCGAGCGCTGCGCCGTTGATGAGGTTGGCGAGGCGGTGGGCTTGATGCCGGATAGCGCCGCTCAACGTGGCGGCCGATTCGAGGGCTATGCAGACGCCGAGGCGACGAATCGCAAGATATTGCGCGGCGTGTTCAAGCCGGATGATGCCTGGTATCGGACCGGCGATCTCATGCGCCGCGACCCGCGCGGCTTTTACTACTTCGTCGATCGCGTCGGCGAGACTTATCGTTGGAAAGGCGAGAATGTGTCGACTGCCGAAGTATTGAGCGCTTTGAGCGCCAGCCGCGGTGTCCTGGACGGTGTGGTGTATGGATTGAAAGTGCCCGGAACCGACGGCCGCGCCGGCACGGCCGCGTTGCTGGTCAATGCCGACTTCGACCTGGCGGCATTTCGCGCCGACGTGGCGCAGCGCTTGCCTACCTATGCGCGGCCGGTGTTTCTGCGGATTCTGACCTCGCTCGAGGCCACCGGAACCTTCAAGCCGCGCAAGCAGGATTTAGTGGCGGGCGGGTTCGATCCTGCGTTGGTCAAAGATCCGCTGTACTTCGACGATGCTCGATCGCAGCGATACGTTCCGCTGGATGCCGCGTTGTATGCGGCCATCGCGGCGGGCCAGCTACGCGTTTAGAAACATGCTAGTAGACCGCCTTGGGCCGCGCGCGCGCGCCGCTACGCGCGTCATAATCTTGATCGGACGAGACGTTGGCCTCGGGATGAATGGTCGGAATGGCGCCGTAGCGACCGCGCATGTAGCCCTTGGCAATCTGCTCATGCTTGCGGGGACTGGATCGCAACACGGTCGATAGGTTGCTGGCGTGCGAGGCATCCAGCTCGGTCAACCAGATCTCATCGCGTCTCAGCATGTCGAGATCCATCAGGGTGGTGTTGTGACTGACCAGCAGGAGCTGCGCGCCGCGGCTCGAAATGGCGGGATCGTTCACGTACTGAATCAAAAATCTGGCCACCACGGGATGCAGGTTGGCATCGAACTCGTCAATCACCATCATCTTGCCCTGTTCGATCGTCGCCAGCAGCGGCCCAAACAAACCAAACAGCCGGTGCGTGCCGGCCGACTCGTATTCAGAATCGAGCCACACCGGCGGAAAGCCTTTCCGGGCGTACATGAATTCCACCTGCGTGCGACCCATGCCGTGGGATAGGTGGCCGGCCGCGGGCATGCGCGCGGCGCCGGGCTCTTGGGGTGTCAGATCCTGATCGGCGATGCGCACATCGTCCACTTTGATGTCCACGGAGCGCAGCATGCGCAGCACCCGGCCCTTGAATACCGGATCCTGGATGCGAGTTGCCATGCGGGTCATGTCGGCCGTGTCCGCCGGAAACACGATCTCCAGAGAGTGCTCGAACCAATCAAACAAGGGTTTGAGCTGTTCGGAATTCAGTTGCGAGGCGGTCGTCAAAAACAGTGCCCGCGAGCGTGTCGCCTTGCGCCACATTTCGCGCGGCCCGTTGAAGTTGGGTGAGAATGGGGTCCATTCCTCGCTGCGCGTCGTTTCGTTGAAGCTGCGCTCGAACCAGCGCTGCGACTTGCCGGTCTTGTATACCAGCAGCCGTTCGGCCCAAATCTGGTGCGCGTCGTAGGCCACGCTGTAGCGGTAACGCACGCCGCCCAACAGCAGGTCGATTTCAAACTCTGTCGGACGGTGGGCAGAAGGTCCAAACTGAAATGGCGTGTGGTGCTCGCCGAATTGGATGTCGGAATAAGCCGTCGAATGGAGCACCAAATCGCGCAAGGTTTCCAGTGCGATGATGAAGTTGGTTTTGCCGCTGCCGTTGGGACCGAAAATAATGGCGGCTTTCGACAGCCGCGGCACCGACTTCATGCCGGTGCGAACGCAATGCGTGGACTCATGCGTGCGATCCGCCGAGGTGCAGTAGGTAAATGCCTGCTCATTGAGAAATGAGCGAAAGTTCTGCAGTTTAAATCCGATTAACATGCCGACCCTTCCTTTGACGCATCTATCGATTCGGATTTTTCTTTGCTACGAACGCTGTTCGCAAGGCGATTCTAACTGTGCGCGTTGCGAAAAATCTGCTTCTTTGTGATTGGCTAATTATTGACCATATATTTGCGCTGAGCTGTTGCTGTTGCAGCGAATACGGAGCAACTAACGAGCCTGTTAAGGTTTTGCCGCAAAGTTCATGTCGATTCGAGTTCGCTAATCGGCACCACGGCATTTTCCGCGGGGATCTGCACCACGAGGATGGTGCCGCCCGTGGCGGGGCTGCGCACGTCCAATCTGCCGCCGAGCGCGCGCACGCGATGACGCATCGAGGCCAGTCCGTGCGAT
>JAXDQN010000006.1:0-4590 GCA_034667865.1 Gammaproteobacteria bacterium | reverse complement strand
ACGAACAACAATGAGATTTTCGAGCATCACGACATTATGTCGCGCAAAGCACAGAGGCCAGCGTGACCTAGGTCCCGGGCGGCACCACCCGGACCCGTACCCGTTGGATTTCCACGCCCGAGGATTCGGTCACCCGCTTCCGGAGTACTTCGGCGGAATAACGCAGGCGCGAAGCCCATGCGGCGCTAACCACTCCAAGGGTCAAGCGGCCAGACTCGATTCCCGCCGAAGAGACCGCTTCGGCCAGCTTTGGGGTGAGCGCCGCACGGACCTGTACCAGGATCGAGGACCGTTCTAGGGACCGCTGTTTAAGTGAGCCGAGCCGATTTCCCGGTCTCGCTAGTAACTCGCTGAGACGCTTAGTATTTTGCATTGCAGCAAGATTCCAACCCGCGGATCAATATGGGAAAACTGTGCGGAAATCCTTGTTTTAAGTCAACTTTCTGCATAGTCTACTTGCACCACTCGGGGGCATAATCGCCATCAGGGCCGACACAAGCCCCCGGATTTCTGCATGACGTCGGCGTTGGAACTATCCGTATGAATGTCATTTTCGTCGGCCGCAAATCGGGCCGCGTGAAACAGTTTGACCTCCGACATCCCGTCATCATCGCGGCTGCGTTGCTGTTAGTAGTTGGGATTTTGGGCACCGCTTTTTCCGTCGGGGTCGGCTTAGGCGCCCGCCATGGTAGCGGCAATCCCCTCGATCAGCTGGGCAATTGGTCCGCTGAACTGCTGAAGCAAAAGGCCCAGATTGAAGATACCAAGCGAGTATTGCAGGAGAAGGTCAACGCCCTGGCGATGCGCGTAGGTCAGATGAACGCCAATGTCATCCGCCTCGATGCGCTGGGCAAACGCCTCACCCGGATGGCCAATCTGGATGACGGTGAATTCGATTTCGGCCACCCGCCCGCCCTCGGTGGGGCGGAGAGCGGTGGCGACGGGCAGCCCGCGCAAATCCCGAATTTGACCTCGATGGTCGACGATTTGCAGACCCAACTGGCGAGCCGCGAGCAACAGCTGGGCGTGCTCGAGAACATGATTTTGACCCGGGAGCTCAATAAGCAGGTGTATCCCGAGGGCCGACCGGTTGCGGAAGGCTGGATCTCATCCTATTTCGGGCGTCGGGCCGATCCTTTCACCGGCTATTCGGCGGTGCACAAGGGGCTTGATTTCGCCGGTCCCGAGGGCACTAAGGTAACTGCGGTGGCCGCGGGTCTGGTGACCTACGCGGGAGATCGCTCCGGCTTCGGCGAGATGGTGGAGATTAATCACGGCAACGGATTGGCCACGCGTTACTGCCACAATGAAAAGCTGCTGGTCAAACAGGGCGACATGGTTCGCAAGGGCCAAGATCTGGCGCTGATGGGCTCCACCGGTCGTTCGACCGGACCGCATCTGCACTTCGAGGTGCTGAAGAATGGCGTCCAAGTCGATCCCCTGCGCTTCATTGGCGAGGACCGCTAGGCCCTTCAGCCTCGCGAGGCGACCTGGCCAGGCGCCTGTTTTCGAAACGATTTCCCGCAATTCCGGTCTATCCGTACAATACCCAGTTTTCTTAAGGATCTCTCCGCGTGTGGCAGCTTTTGAGGCAAGTATTTGGCAGTCGTAACCAGCGCCTGGTGAAGGAGCTGAGCCGCGTGGTCGCGGCAATCAACGGTCTGGAGGCGGGCATTAAGGGCCTGGCCGACGAGCAATTCGCCCAGAAGACCCAGGAGTTAAAAGCGCGCTTTACCGCCGGTGCGAAGCTCGATGAACTAATCCCAGAAGCATTTGCCCTGGTGCGCGAGGCAGCGCATCGCAAGCTCGGCATGCGGCCCTTCGATGTGCAGTTGATCGGCGGCTTGGCGTTGAACGCCGGCAAGATTGCCGAAATGCGCACCGGTGAAGGCAAGACCTTGATGGCCGTGCTGCCGGCGTATTTGAATGCACTCACCGGCGATGGCGTGCACGTCGTTACCGTGAATGAATACCTGGCGCAGCGCGATTCGGACTGGATGAGCCCGGTATTCCAATTTCTAGGCCTGACCGTGGGCGTCATCAAGAATGCGCAGACGCCTGATGAGAAACGCGCGGCCTATGCCTGCGACATCACCTACGGCACCAACAACGAATTTGGCTTCGATTATCTGCGCGACAACTTGGCCTTTCGTCTCGAGGACCGGGTGCAGCGCAAGTTGTCCTTCGCAATCATCGATGAAGTGGACTCGATCTTGATCGACGAGGCGCGCACGCCGCTGATCATTTCCGGTCCCGCTGAAGAAAGCACCGAACTCTATCTGAAGATCAATACGCTGATTCCGCGCCTGGTGCGCCAAAAGGAAGAGAACGGTCCTGGCGATTACGCGGTCGATGAGAAGACCAAGCAAGCGACCCTGACCGAGGAAGGGCACGAGAAGGTCGAGCAGTTGATGGCGGAGGGCGGGCTGCTGCGCGAAGGCGAGAGCCTGTACGACGCTACCAACATTCGCTTGATGCATCACTTGAACGCCGCACTGCGGGCCCATGCGCTGTACAAGCGCGATGTTGAGTACATCGTGCGTCAGGGCGAGGTCATCATCGTCGATGAGTTCACCGGCCGCACCATGCAGGGCCGTCGCTGGTCCGACGGATTGCATCAGGCCGTCGAGGCCAAAGAAGGTGTAAAGGTTCGCGAGGAAAACCAAACGGTCGCGTCCATTACATTTCAGAACTACTTCCGGCTTTACTCGAAACTCTCCGGTATGACCGGTACGGCCGACACCGAAGCGTTCGAATTTCAGCAAATCTATGGCTTGGAAGTCGTGGTGATTCCAACCCACAAGCCGATGATTCGCAAGGATCGCTCCGACCTAGTGTTCCTGTCGGAGCTCGACAAGTTCCAGGCCATTCTCGAAGACATCCAGGACTGCGTGAAGCGCGGCCAGCCAGTGTTGGTCGGAACCGCGTCGATCGAGGCGTCGGAGCGGATTGCCAAGTTGTTGCAGGAGCATCAGATTCCGCATGAAGTCCTGAATGCCAAACAGCACGAGCGCGAAGCACACATCGTCGCCGAGGCGGGCAGGCCGGGCGCCATTACGATTGCAACCAACATGGCCGGCCGCGGCACGGATATCGTGCTGGGCGGCAGCCAGCAGACCCAGATCAATGCCATCGAGAATCCGAATGAAGCGGATCTGCAGGGCATCCGCGAAGCGTGGGCGGTTCGTCATGAGCAGGTACTAGCCGCAGGCGGCTTGCACATCATCGGCACCGAACGCCATGAATCGCGCCGCATCGACAATCAGCTGCGTGGCCGCTCCGGCCGTCAAGGCGATCCAGGGTCGAGCCGCTTCTATTTGTCGCTCGAAGATAACCTGATGCGCATCTTCGGGGATCCTGCGCGCATGAAGGCGCTCATGACTCGGGTGGGCATGAAGGCCGGCGAAGCCATCGAAAGCGGCATGTTGACGCGGCAAATCGAACGCGCGCAGCGCCGGGTCGAGCAGCATAACTTCGACGCCCGCAAGCAATTGCTGGAATACGATGACGTCGCTAATGACCAGCGGCGCGTGATCTACCAGCAACGCACCGATTTGATGGGCGCGGAAGATGTGGCCGAAGCCGTCAAGGGTATTCGCGAGGACGTCGTGGCCCAAATGGTGGATCAATACGTGCCTAGCGGCGCGCCCGAGGAGCAGTGGGACGCTGCCGGCCTGGCGCAAGCGGCGGAGCGCGATTTTGCGGTGACACTGCCCATCGTCGATTGGCTGAAATCTGAGTCAGGCGGTGACGGATCGAGCCTGCCGGCAAAAATTGTCTCGGGTTTGGAGGCGGCTTACTCACAGAAAGAGACGAATGTCGGCACCCAGGTTATGCGCTACATCGAAAAAGAAGTGATGCTGCGTACATTGGATCAGCACTGGCGCGAGCATTTGGCCGCTATGGACTATATGCGACAGGGTATTTACCTGCGCAGCTATGCGCAGAAGAATCCCAAGCAGGAATACAAGCGCGAAGCTTTCGAACTGTTTTCTGCGATGCTGGACCGAATCAAATTCGATACCTTGACCACCGTGTCGAAGATCCAAGTGCGGAGTCAGGAGGAAATCGAACGCGAAGAACTCGAGCGTCAGCAACGGCTGGCCCGCGCCCTGCAAGCGCAGCACGCTGATGCCATCTCGCCGATTCAAGCGCCGACCCCGGCCGAAGGCGGGCCTGAAAACGCACCGCCGCGGGCGGATAATGTTATGGAGCTGGATCCACCGCGGGGTTCTGCGCCGCCCTTCGTACGAGCCGTGCCCAAGGTGGGTCGCAACGAACCGTGTCCTTGCGGTTCTGGGCGCAAGTACAAACACTGCCACGGCGCGCTTCAGCAAGCGAGCGGTTGAAGCCGACAGCACCTCCAAGGATTCACGTTGCCGCAGGCGCACTCACAGACCCGCAAGGGCGGGTGCTTATCGCCCAACGTCCGCCCGGCAAGCACATGGCGGGTTCTTGGGAATTTCCCGGAGGAAAGGTTGAAGGTCATGAGCAACCATTGGAGGCTCTTGCACGCGAGCTGCGGGAAGAGTTAGGAATCGAAATCGGTCCGGGGCCGCATCGACCGCTCCGCCGTATCAGTCATTCCTA
>JAXDQN010000005.1:0-6858 GCA_034667865.1 Gammaproteobacteria bacterium | reverse complement strand
AAGCCGATGAGCTGGTAATGCGTGCGACGCTGCTCAGCGGACTAGAGCGCTGGTTGAACAAGAGCAAGCTCACTCGAGCTCAAGCTGCCAAGGCGTTGCGCATCACGCAGGTTCGGGTATCGGACATCAGGCGTGGCAAAATCGGCCAATTCAGCCTGGCCATGCTGGTTCGTCTCGCATCGCGGGCGGGACTCAAGCCCAAACTCAAACTGGCAAAGCAAGCTAGGGAAAGTAAATAATGACAGGGAAGAAATCAACGAGTGCGCGGAAACGTCGACCCCCGACCGAACTCAGAGCCACTCCAGAAACAAAAAAATGGCTGGAGGAAAGAGCGGCAAGCCCGGAAGGGCAAAAGCTACTCGACGAACTTGCTATGGTGTTCGTTGAAGCTGCCGTTCGAAGGCTGCTCAAAGAGCAAGCGCTTCGCGACGCCGTGCAACCTACTGAAACTATTTGAGTTTTATTCGCACTAAAACCGGCGGAACAGTCCAAATCGAACACGGCCCACCAATTCAAAAAAATCCTTATATATTGATGAGCGCGGGACAGGGCATGGCGGGCTGCGAATCGAACCTACAGCCCCACACATTGCACGCGTGACAAAGAAGCTCCCGGGACGAGGGCATCGACGATGTTGTAAGTCGCGGCTTCCCGCCTCGCACTTCTCAGCGACTGCTCGCATCAGTACCCGGGGCGCCCCAAGAGTGAGTGACGATTGCTCATCTGACCTCTTAGAGCGCCGCTGCAGCCCTCATTTCCGCGTGAGCGCTATGTATGTGGAAGTTGGCAGCGTCATCTTAGTTGCGGCGTAAGCGGTAAGCGTCGGCCGGTCGATCTTGGCGATCGCACCCGCGATGGCGTGATTGATGCAGGCGTTATGAAGTTCCCGCAGCCTCCATTGCAGGGTCCCGGGGTCATTTTCCGGATGGAGGCCTTGGCATACCGAGCGGGCTGCGATGGTGAGACGCTGGTATAGCGCCGCATTTCCTTCCGTACGGGTCAGATCCAGATCGGCGAAATGGACTGTCACCGAAGGCACTCCAAGGGCTGAATCGGCGTGTGCGCTGGAAAGTACGGACAGGCTCAGGACGGCGGCTATGGTTGCGAAAGGCTTCATGGCGATTTCCTCAGTTGATGTGTTGGTGGTACCGACCTCGCATAGGTGCAGGTCGTTGGAGGCGATTCTCGAGGAGAGGTGAAACGAGGGCCTCAAAGTTCCGACGAAACGGGATTCGGCGGAGGGAAGGCCATGTTTTTCGGAGCGAGCGCGAAGCTTCCTGTCGTAGCAGCCGTCTGCAACTCACGTCAGTGTCTGAGATTGGAGAGCATGACTTGATGCCGAGTGCATCGCTCCGCAAGGTCAAGTGAAGGTCGCGCGCAACTTTCCGATGAGCGCGGCCATTTAGGGTGTGAGTGCCGCTTAAACGGGTGCGAGTGCCCCAAGGCGACGCAAATTGCACTGCCTTTCCGGTCCAGTCCCTCCGCTCTCCAAGTGATTCGCGGCGAATAGTCCGCTAACATCGCACGCACTGCGGGTCGAACACCTTGAACGCAGCGCTGCTTTGTGAATCGTTATGAAAAACACTCGGTCCGGACATCGATGAATACTTCGGTCCTCGCCCTACCCCGCCGGCATCAGATTCTTCACTGGAGCCGGGTGCGGGGCCTATTTGCCGGAACGGGATTTCTGCTGAGTGTCACCATTGTGTTCAATCTTTTATGGACGCTCGAGTTTCTCGTCGATCATGCTTCGCGGTTCGGTCTGGCCGAATCTCTGCATCGCGCCGCATCATTCTCGTGGCTGAATGCGCTGTGCTCGCTGCCGCCGGTACCACTTATTGCCGTCATTTTGAATCTGGCGCCCGTTGCCGGATGGAGGCGCTCGGCACATTTCGCCGTGGCTCTGGCGCTCCTGATGTTCTGGTGCTGGTGGCTGCTTCCGGAAGGTCCGTTCAGCCGTTCTTGGCCGGGCGGTGCGATCGATCACGTCAGATGGCTGGCAAACGAACTCGAGAGCAGCGTGCTCGCAGCCCTGTTGCTTTGGGCCTTCTCATACTATCGGATCGCATCGCGAGTGTCCGATGGGTTGGTGCGTGCAAAGATCGATGCAGCCGCCCTTGACACCCAGTTGCAGCACGCGCGGCTCCATCTGCTGCGCTCGCAGATTGAGCCGCATTTCCTCTTCAACACACTGGCCAACGTCCGCACTCTGGCACGAATCGAGCGCATCGCAGCCGTGCAGTTGATTGACAATTTAATGCGCTACCTCGCCGCCGCGCTTCCCAAGCTGCGCCAGGAGGAATGCGCTCTCGAGGACGAAATGGAGCTAATTCGGGCGTACCTTGGCATTTATGGCATACGCATGGGCGCCAGGCTGTCATACGAGGTCACGCTGCCGCCGGAGCTGGCTGCCGCGCAAATCCCAACAATGGTCCTATTGACGCTCGTCGAGAACGCATTGAAGCACGGTGTCAATCCGGCTGTGGAAGGTGGTTTCGTTCGGGTCAGCGCTGCACATGAACGCTCGACGCTCGTGCTGAGGGTTGAGGATTCTGGAAACGGCATGAAGGTCGAGCATGGTCTCGGAAGCGGCCTGTCCAACGTACGTATGCGACTCATGATGCGCTTCGGCGACGAGGCGACTGTGTCGCTCAGTCGCAGCGAACCCCACGGCGTCGTGGCCGTAATTCGCATTCCGATGAGGGCGAACCTTTGAGTATCGTCGGCAGAGCGACGCGGCTTTCGCAATGCACTATCCGCTCCGTGGATTTTTTGCGGACCGTGTCAGGTGAGCTGTCGTTGCGGCTGATTCTCACCGCTCAAGCGATCGGCGCGCTGGTGAATCTGCTGCGTTATCTTCAGCAGATTGGCTCCGCAGGATCGGATCGACAGTTTGTCCTGAATATGATTTTCACAACCGTCGGCGCGCTCCTGATCATCCTGGCCTCGGCTTGCGCAGCGGAAGCGTCGCGACGTGGCGTACCCGCGTTCGGGGCTTATGCTTTGGCGCTTCTAGCGGCGAGCTCCTGCAACGCAATCGTCGAATCCATCAGTCGACAGCTCTACCCCCATGCTGCCGGCACAGCGAGTTCAGCGCCCGCACCGAATGAATGGGTCGCCTTCACCTTGGACGTTGCGTATGTTGTGACTGTGGGGGGCATTGCCATGCTTGCCTACCACAACCGGCGCAGGGCAACCCAGATCCTCGAAGGGATTCGGGCGGCAGAGCTAAAGCATGTCGAGCTCGAGCGGCATCTAATCGAGTCGCGGCTCGCAACGGTTCAGGCGGCGATCGATCCCGGCGCGCTGTTCGCGTCACTGGCCAGTATCAGAAATCTATACGCCACATCTGCACCCTCTGCCGATCGCGAGCTTGACCGGTTGATTGAAGATCTGCGTGACATGCGTGTCGCGTCGGGTATCGCGCCTGCGATGCGCGACCCCGGGTTATGAAATCCCCCACGGCAATCATCGCCGAGGACGAGCCGCTCCTGCGGCAGGAGATCCGCCTGTTGCTCAACACCCTGTGGCCGGAGCTCGTCATCTGCAGCGCAGTCGCGGACGGCCTTGAGGCCATTCGAGCCATAGACCGCTTCTCGCCGAATGTGGTTTTTCTCGATGTCCAAATGCCGGGAGCAAACGGCCTCGCCGTTGCGGAGCGCGCGAGCGGACGGGCACATGTGGTCTTCATCACCGCTTACGATCAATACGCGGTGACCGCGTTTGAGCAAGGCGCGCTCGACTATATTTTAAAGCCTCCGACCACGGTGCGCATGCAGCGCACCATCGAGCGATTGAAGGAGCGGATAGTGCACCTACCGGCCGAGTTGCGGGGGCTAAAAGACATCCTGAAGGCCGTTTCAACCAGCGAGCAGCAGTACCTCCAATGGCTGACCGTGCCCCACAAATCCGAGCTGCGCGTGGTGGCCACGGCCGAGATATGCTATCTGCGCGCTGACAATAAATACACAACCCTTGCGACGCGCACGAGTACCTTTCTGCTCAATTCAACCCTGAAGCAGATGAGGGAGAAGCTCAACCCCGATACATTCTGGCAGATCCATCGCAGCTTCATAGTCAATGTCGGAGCCATCGAAACGATCTACCGCTCCTTCCGCGGAACAATGGAGGTAAAACTGAAGGAGCGGAGCGAGTTGCTGCCTGTGAGTGGGACCCACGCAAATCTTTTCAGGAAGTTCTGAAGGGACTCGGCCTCGGTGCCGCCGGCGCCATCGCTGCACTACGTTCGGACGACGGAACGTCGATAGCGGCGGCACTAGGCAGATGCAAGCTGTGGCGGCAATGCATAGGTTTGTTGAAGCTGACTTTATGCGATAAACACACTCGCAACTCTTTGATTGAGCGGCATTGTACCGGCGGCATGCAACCGCAAGCGCCTCGCCAAACAATGTAAGTGCCAGAAATCACTTGAGTTTTATTCGGACAAGAATTGGCGGAACAGCCCAAATCGCCCACGGCCCACCATATCTCCAAAGTTTGGCAGTCGAATCAATAGGTTCGGAGTTCCGAAAAATTGAAAGCTCGAATCGAACCTACATTGGCACACGTCAACTGCCTAATAAATTAGTAGATTGCGCCCGTAACTCCCCACCATATACACGCAAGCGCGTGTGAATCCTTCTTGCTTCGGTTGCGATTCATCCTGGCTCCAGCCATCGCTCACATCTCCCAGGCGAGTTAGTGAAATCGCAATCGATCACTGCATGCATGCAGTTCTGGCTGCTATGCCATATGTTGCATAAACATGCGAGATATGGCATGTTCGATTTGTGAAGCCGGTTATCTGGATGGGCAACAGCAGGGAAGAAGTCAGGGGATTCCCCGAAACAGCCCAAGATTCTTTGGGATTTGAGTTGTCGAGTCCAATGTGGTCTCGATCCGAAAGATTGGAAGCCGATGAGTAGTGCTGGGCCGGGCGTCAAGGAGATTCGGGTGCGCGACGAAGCCGGAATATTTCGAATGATCTATCTCGCGACGCGACCCGATGGCGTGTATGTCTTGCACTGCTTCCAGAAAAAGACGCAGCGAACGAGTCGTTCGGATCTGGAACTGGCGGTGAAGCGATTTAGGTCGATCGGGAGGTGAAGTCATGAGATCAAAAAAACTTGCAAACGGTGAACACAGGCCTCGCCACGTGACGCCCGCAGGGCGCAGTGTTTTTTATGACCTGTTCCCAGCGGAGAAGGCTGCAGAGATGGAAATGCGCGCGCAGCTTCTGATGGGCTTGGAACAGTGGTTGGACAAGAGCAGGATGACGCAAGGTGAGGCCGCCAAAGTGCTGGGAGTTACACAAGCGCGTGTGTCGGATTTGAAAAGAGGAAAGATCAACCGATTCAGCATGGACTTGTTGGTACGCTTGGCGGCGCGCGCGGGGCTCAAGCCCAAGCTGAAGCTGGCGGCATGAGAGCTAGGAGGTCCGATCAAAAACGGTCATCAACAAGGTACATCAATGGGCTTGCAAGCCCGATCGGATGACAGGGATCTGCGAGAGTCCGGATTCGCATTGCTGTAAGCCTTCGGGTTTCTGATCCCCTGTCATAATGGCGCCACCGCCGAGACAATCCGCGAGGAAGATAGCTACAGCATAATTCGGGTCACGCTTGGAGGAACACTTTCGCGAGCTGTGATTCACTTCCACGTGGACGTCGACGTCGGCGATTCCAACAAAGTAAAGTGGCGTGGACTGCCGATTAAGGTAAATGCAGTCGGCGTGGCGCGTTCGGTCGATAAGGCGGCTCGCCGAGCTGTCATTTATTCCGGGTTGACCGTACGCGCGACAGCCTCGTAGACTGGCCCCAACAATTATTACAGCAATTATTTGACCAAACCGAGGGACCGGTTTTCAATGATCTACTCTAGTCTTCGCAGCGCTTGCGCGCTTTTCCTCGGTTCATCTCTTGTACTAAGCGCCTGCGGCGGCGGTTCTGACTCCGTTCCCGCTATGTACTCCGTCGGGGGAACAATCGCCGGTCTTGCCAGCGGCGCAAGCGTGGTGCTGCAAAATGACGGGGCAACAACATCTCGGTCGCAGCAAACGGCACCTTTAGCTTCGCGAAGCAAGCGACCAGCGGTGCTAGTTATGCCGTGACCGTGCTGACGCAGCCCACTGGCCAGAGCTGCACCGTTGCGTCCGGCAGCGGCACCGTTAGTGGGGCGAACGTGACCAACGTCCAAGTGACGTGCGTAAGCGTGTATACAATCTCGGGCACCGTGTCGGGCTTGAATACCGGTGCTCAGGTCACTGTACAGAACAATTCCGGCGACTCGACGACGGTCGTGACAAACGGGACCTTTAATTTCTCAAAGCAGGTCACTAGCGGTACACCCTACGCGGTGACTGTTCTGACTCCACCCACCCGACAGACTTGCACGGTGACGTTAGGTAGCGGCACTGTGAGTGAGACGAGCGTGACCGGCGTCCAAGTCACGTGCGTCACCAACACTTATACGATTTCCGGCACCGTGTCCGGCTTGAATACAGGCGCACAAGTCACCTTGCAAGATAATGCGGCGGATCTCGCCACGGTGAAGGCGAATGGTTCTTTCAGCTTCGGCACCCCGATCCTCTATAACAGCAGTTACGCAGTATCGGTCGCGATCCAGCCCCCGGCGCAAGCGTGCACGGTGACCGGGGAGCGGGTCTCGGCGTGACCTCCAATGTCACAAACGTTGCTGTCGCGTGCGGCCCGGGCACGGAGTCGGTGATCTATTCCTTTGATGCTAGCCCAGACGGAGTCGACCCCCGTGCGAATGCCATTCAGGGGAGCGACGGCAATTTCTATGGAACGACCTATAGCGGAGGCGCGAGCGGCCTGGGTACGGTGTTCAAAATAACGC
>JAXDQN010000004.1:0-3869 GCA_034667865.1 Gammaproteobacteria bacterium | reverse complement strand
CTGCGATTGGCGCGCACGCCGCGCAGCAGCGCGCGGTAGTAATTGACCATGGCGGTGAGCGCGCCGGGTTGTGCGGCAGAATCCTGATAAACACGCAGCACGTCGCGCGGGAAGCGCGACTTGTCCACCGCCATGCCGCGAAACGCCTGGGCGATGGCGGCATAGCCGTTGCGCGCCAGGGACCATTCGGGAATGACGGGCAGCTGAAAGAAAAAAATGTACCAGGACTTTGCCAGCTGCCGCAGCGTGCGCAAGCCCTTCTCTGCCAACGCAGGGTGGGGCACGTTCATAATGATGAGCTGGGTGATCGGCACTCGGCCGAACATGGCGTAGTCCCAGGCGATCAGCGCGCCCCAGTCATGGCCGATCAACACCGTCTGCTTGGCGCCCGACGCTTCGATCAGCGCCGCAACGTCGGCAGTGAGGTTGTGCATCGAGTAGGCCGCCACGCCGATCGGCCGCGAGCTGCCGCCATAGCCGCGCAAGTCCGGCGCCCAGACCAGGTACCCCAATTGCGCCAACAGCGGCATTTGATGGCGCCAGGAAAAGGAGGATTCGGGGAAGCCGTGCAGGCATAGCGCCAGCTTTTCGCCCGAGCCGGCGACTGCGACGTGAAAATCTAAGCCGTTGGCGTGGACCGTTCGATGCGTAATCGCGTTCGCATAGACGTCCATGCCAAATCCATTACCCCGGAATGAACAAATAATGATCGATGATCAATGCGGCGAACAGCAGCATCAAATAGGTAATTGAAAAACGGAAGGTGCGCATCGGCAAGTCGGCACGACGGCCGCGGTTCAGCGCCAGTACGAAATACAGAAACCGCGCGTTCAAAATCAGCGCCGCGCCCAAGTAGATCAGCCCGCTCATGCGGGTCAGAAACGGCAGCAGCGTCGTCAATATCAAGAGGATGGTGTAGAGAACGATCTGCATCCGCGTGTAGGGCACGCCATGCGTCACCGGCAGCATCGGAATGCCCGCCTTGGCGTAGTCGTCGCGTCGCGCGATGGCCAGGGCCCAGAAGTGGGGCGGTGTCCAGGTGAAAACGATCAGGAACAAAATCAAGGCATGCGGATCGATGGAGTTGGTCACGGCGGCCCAACCCAGCACCGGCGGGGCCGCGCCGGCGGCGCCGCCGATGACGATGTTCTGCGGCGTGGCGCGTTTCAGCCACAGCGTGTACACCATGGCATAACCGATGATGGAGCAGAAGGTCAGCATCGCCGTCAGCAGGTTGACGCCCAGCGCGAGAATCACCATCGATGCCATGGCCAGCGACACGGCAAACAACACCGCATGCTTTTCTTGCAGATGACCCGTGGGCAGCGGTCGGCGACGCGTGCGCAGCATCTGCGCGTCGATACGCTGATCCAAAATATGGTTGAAGGCCGCCGCGGAACCCGACGCCAAGGCGATGCCGATCGAGCCTAAAATCAGTGCCTGTAATGGAATCCAGCGTGGGCTGGCCAGCACCATGCCGACGATGGCGGTAAACACGATCAGCAGGCTTACCTTGGGCTTGGTGAGCTCCAGGTAGTCGCGCCAATGAGGCGCAACCAGCGCAGAAACTGGGCTATCGGGAACGATCGACATGCGGCAAGGGTACCAGCATCCGCAGCAGCGCTACCACGCAAATGACCAGCAGCGCGGCGCCCGCATTATGCATAGCGGCCAGCGGCAGCGGCATCCCGAAATGCACCATGGAGATGCCGATGCAAATCTGCAGCAGCACCGCGCCGGCCACCAGGGCGCCGGCCAGGCGTAGGCGGCTGCTGGCGCCGGTGAAGGCCACCGTCAGTCCGACCAGCAACAACACGCTTCCGGCCGTCGCGGCGCCCAATCGATGAGTTAAATGAATGGCGACGCGCGCCGGATTGGCCAGCACGCCGCCGGTGTAATCGACGTCCAGACCGCGCCACAGCACGAAGGCATCGCGAAAATCCATCCGCGGCCACCAGGATTGCTGACAGGTGGGAAAGTCGGGACAAGCCACCGCCGCGTAGTTGGCGCTGGTCCAGCCGCCGAGCGCAATTTGCAGCACCAATACCCCGAAAGCCAGCAGCGCGAACAACAGCAACCGCCGCTCGCGCGCAGTGGGCAGCCGTTCTTCCGGTGTCAGCGCCAACCAGCACAGAATCCCCAGCGTAGTGAGCCCGCCTAACAAATGGCCCGTCACGATCAGGGGCTTGAGCAGACGGGTGACAGTCAAAGCGCCGAGGGCGGCTTGAAACAGGACAATGACGAACAGCAAGGCCGCCGGCGCACGCGGCTGCGCAGAATCTTTGCGAAATACCACGGTCCAGGCCATCAGCGTGGTGATGACCAGCACCAGCGTGCCCGCAAAGTAGCGGTGCACCATTTCATGCCACGCCTTGCCGACATCATGGCCTGCTTGCGGGTAAGTATGTCCATAACAGCCAGGCCAGTCCGGGCAGCCGAGTCCCGCATCGGTGAGCCGCACCCACGCGCCCAACACCACCACTGCCGCTGCCAAGACGGCGCCGGCCAGTGCCAAGCGTCGAAACCACAGCAAGCGAGTCTGCGGATTCATCAGCCTATCGACGACAGTCGCAGCAGCCGCTTCATGTCTTCCAGCATGCCTTTGGGTTTTGCGTCGGGAGGGTAGTACATCAGCAGATTTCCCAGCGGATCGATGAGGTAGGTACGGTGCGAATTGATCGCGCCCTCGAGCGTCGGCAATTGCCGCAGCCACGCGGCGTCCTCGGAGCTGGGCGTCCTCACGATCAGGTCCGGGTGCACCTCGCGTAAGGCAGGCAGGTCGCAGCAATCCGCGTCGCCGACGAAGATGCGCTGCACCCGGGTCATTTCCCGATCCAGCGCGGTGCGCACCTGGCGGGTGTCGTATAAATGCCGCCGGCACTCATCATCGCAGCGACCGTGCTGAACATACAAGAAGGTCCACTTGCCGGTGAGCAATTTTTCGTTCAGCGGCCGTGCCGGTTGGATCAGCTCGCCGCTGTTGACGCGGTGCCCCGGCCGCCAATGGTTGCCGCCGTAGTACAAGTAGAAGGCAAATGCCAAGGGCGCGAAGAACATCAGCGCTACGCCAATGAGAATTTTGCGTTGCCGGCGATCCTGGGCGCTGCGCATCGTCATGGCGCCCGCTTCGGCATCGCGATTGCCGCGCGCTTGAAATTGGTGACCAGATAAATCACCAACAATGCGGCCGCCAAGCCGAACCATTGCACCGCATAGCCGATGTGGCGCATGGGCGGAAAGCCTGGCGGAGCCCAGTGGCGCGCGTAACCATCCGCTTCGGCGGGATCCAGCAAAACGATTTCGGTTGCCGCTGTCCACTGCGGTTCGCGCAGCAATTGCTCAAGCTCAGCGTGGCTCGGGAAACTTGCAACCACCGGGTACGGCGGATTTAGCCGCGGCCGCTGTCCCATCTGAATGCCGGCCGCCGGCAGATGATCGGCACGTCCGCGAATGCGCCGCGAATCGCCGGCCACCGGAATCGACGGACGATCGGACCTGCTCCTGCCCAGCGGCACCCAGCCGCGATTCACCAAAAGCCAGCCGCCGCCATCGAGCGCGAAAGGCGTGATCACGAAGTAGCCGACTTTCTCGGCATCGAACATGTTGTCGATCAACACCTGGCGCGATTCGTCATAGTGGCCGCTGGCCTCGATGTGCTGGTAGCGCGGTAACGGCGGCGTTTGGCCGTCGACGGTGCGGGTGGCATCGGCGCCGGCGGCAAAGGATTGGTACAGCGCGCGCTTTTCGTCGGCGCGGTGCATCTGCCACCGGCCCAGCGAGATCAGCATGGCTAACAGCGCGAGGGTGAGCAGGGTCGTGAACGGGCGGGGCGAGAAGGACACGATATACTGGCTCGCATGCTGATCAAG
>JAXDQN010000003.1:0-2543 GCA_034667865.1 Gammaproteobacteria bacterium | reverse complement strand
TCCATCCAGTTCCATCCGTGCGAGCCGGTTTTGCACGGTGCCGCGAGCCACACCCAGCGCCTTGGCCAAGGCGGCGACCGAGATGCGCGCGTTGTCGCGCAACAACGAGATGAGCTCGCGATCAGTGGAGTCCATGGAAGCCCCGCAAAGCACTTATTGTACAGAACGCCAGTTATCCTTGACTAATTGATCAAGAGTAAGCGCTTTTTGAGCAGTTCTCTGGCTATTCTTTGGCCTACCCCTGCGCCGACACTGCAACTTGGCAGTTTGGGAGTTGGATATGGTGCATTACATCGGAACCGAGCGACTTCGGGAATTGGTGTCGCGGGTGGGGTGCGGTCGTTTCATAGAAGAGTTGGCGGCAGAAATTGCGGCTGACTACCAGCGTTGGAGCGAATTCGAAAAATCGGCGCGCTTGGCGAGCCACTCCACCGTAGGCGTAATTGAATTGATGCCTACCACCGACGGCAAGTTGTACTCCTTCAAGTACGTCAATGGTCATCCGAAGAACACCGCCCAAGGATTGCTCACCGTGACGGCGTTCGGTGTGCTGGCCGATGTTTCCACCGGCTACCCGCTGCTTTTGTCCGAAATGACTTTCGTCACGGCGCTGCGCACGGCCGCGATCTGTGCGCTGGCCGCGCGACACATGGCACGCGCCGGCAGCCGTTCGATGGCACTTATCGGCAACGGCGCACAGAGCGAGTTTCAAGCCATCGCGTTTCATCAGTTGCTCGGCATCCGCGAACTGCGGCTCTACGACACCGATTCTCGTGCCACCGCCAAACTGATCCGCAATCTCGCGCGATTGCAATTGCAGGATCTCGCCGTCATCCGCTGCGGCAGCACGGCTGAGGCCGTACGCGGCGCCGATATCGTCACCACCGTCACGGCCGATAAATGCAACGCGACAGTGCTGACGCCGGAGATGATCGAACCGGGAATTCACCTAAATGCCGTTGGCGGCGATTGTCCCGGCAAAACCGAGCTGCACGGCGACATTCTACTTCGTCCGGATGCGCGCATCGTGGTTGAATACGAGCCACAAGCCAGAATCGAAGGAGAAATCCAGCAACTCAATGGGGCGGGCCGCGTCACCGAGCTGGCGGAAGTATTGCTTGGCAAACAACCGGCTCGTGCCACTGGACTTGAGGTAACGATTTTCGATTCCGTTGGCTTCGCGCTCACGGATTTCTCATCGCTGCGTTATCTGCACCGTTTGAACAGCGAGCAACCCGAGGGCGGGCAATGCATCGACCTCATCCCTGAGCCGGACGATCCAAAGGATCTATTCGCCGGGCTTACACTGCAAACCTCGCGGCTGCGTCGCCGACGGACGGCGTAATGGCCAACCCCATCTGTTCTGCGACGACGGTGAGCCTGATTGGCGCGCCCACCGACATCGGCGCCAGCGATCGCGGCGCCTCCATGGGGCCGGAAGCCTTGCGCGTCGCCGGCATCCATGAGGCCTTGATCAGACATGGAATGGAGGTTCTCGATTGCGGCAACGTCAGCGGCCCGCCCAATCCCGGCTTGATCAAATTAAACGGCTATCGCAACCTTACGCAGGTCGCGGCCTGGAATCACGAAGTGCACGACGCCGTGTACCGCGAGTTGACCGAACAACGCCTGCCGATCCTCCTCGGCGGCGATCATTCCTTAAGCATCGGCTCGATTTCCGCAGTGGCTCGACATTGCCGCGCTAGCGCCAAGCCGCTGCGCGTGTTGTGGCTGGACGCACATACGGATTTCAATACCCGCGAGTTGTCGCCAAGCGGCAGCCTGCATGGCATGCCCGTATCCTGTCTGTGCGGATTCGGTCCGCGAGAATTGCTGCAAATCGGCGGTCTGATCCCCGCAATTCGTCCTGAGTGGATCCGGCAGGTGGGAATTCGCAGCGTCGATGCCGGTGAGCGACAGTTCGTGCACGAGCAGGGCCTCGATGTCTTCGACATGCGTTGCATCGATGAACTCGGCGTGCGCAAAGTCATGGAACGCGCATTGCAGGACTTGGAGCCGGAGGCGCACCTGCACGTAAGCTTCGATGTGGATTTTCTCGATCCTGAAATCGCGCCGGGTGTTGGTACCACCGTGCCTGGCGGACTATCCTATCGCGAGGCGCAATTGTGCATGGAAATGATCGCAGATACTGGGCGGGTTGGTTCGCTCGATATCATGGAGCTGAATCCAGCGCTGGATATGCGCAACAAGACCGCGGTGCTTGCTGTGGATTTGGTCGAATCTCTGTTCGGCAAGAGCACCCTGATGCGCAAGCCAAAATCCACTTCGACCGAGCGATCGTTGGCGACCGAGCGATTGTTGGCGGTAGTGGGCGATGACCGTTGATGCCAGTAACGTCATCAGTACCGGGCTGATTGAATTTTATCGAAGCGGAAAGAATAACCTACACCGAAAAGATGGTCCGGAGCGGCTCGATTTAGGCCGATTCCCACGTGAATATCGATCTGCTGTGTGGGTGTAATTCGATACGCGCCCCCAGTGTCGAACATTTGGCTGGAGGCTCCGCGACGCGGCTGATCAAC
>JAXDQN010000002.1:0-5924 GCA_034667865.1 Gammaproteobacteria bacterium | reverse complement strand
AATGCCGCCGGAGGCGCGTGTCTGCAGCGCGCGCATCTCCGCCAATACTTGCGATATCTGCATGTTGCTCATTTCAGGCACTCGCCAATTGTTGATCGTGGATGCGCGGTACGTTGACGCCTGCGGCCTTGAGCTGCTGCAATTTGTGACGCAACGTGCGGGGACTGATACCGAGCCGTTCCGCGGTGAGTTTGCGGCTGCCGCCGGTGACGCGCAGGGTTGCCAAGATCAATTCCCGTTCGCGATCCTTCAAATCGCGGCCGAGTCCGGCATCTTGGGGCGCCACCGCGGCAACCAGTGCGGCCGGGGCCGCAGGGGCGGCATCCGTCAGATTTCCGGTGTCGAGATCCGCGGCGCCGATGATGCCGCCGGAGGCCAGCCACGCGGCGCGCTGCACGATGTTGGTCAGTTCGCGCGCATTGCCCGGCCAATCATGCTGCAGCAACTTCTGTTCGGCATCGCTCGACAAGCTCATCGCCGCCTGGCCGGCGCGCGCGCAGGCCTGTATGGCACGTTGCGCCAAGGGCAGAATGTCGCCGCGCCGTTCGCGCAGCGCAGGCAGCCGCAGCGACATGACGTTCAGGCGGTAGAACAAGTCGGCGCGAAAGCGTCCGGCGCGCACTTCCTCAGGCAGGTCGCGATTCGACGTGGCGATCACGCGCACGTCCAGACTCAAGGTGCGGTGGCTGCCGAGGCGCTCGACCTCCCGCTCCTGCAGCACGCGCAGAATTTTTGCCTGCAGCCCCAGATCCATCTCGGAAATCTCGTCCAGCAGCAATGTGCCGCCTTGCGCCTGCTCGAATTTCCCGGCGTGTGCGCTGAGCGCTCCTGTAAAAGCCCCCTTTTCGTAGCCGAACAAGCTGGCCTCGAGCATGTTCTCCGGGATGGCGGCGCAGTTGATGGCCACATAGGCGGTGTTGGCGCGCGACGAATTGTCGCGGATGAAGCGCGCATACACCTCTTTACCGGTGCCGCTTGCGCCGGTGATCAGCACGGTGGCATCGTTTTCCGCGATCTTGCGGGCCAGCGCCACCAGGCGCTTGGATTCCGGATCCGCCGCCACCAGCTCGTTCGGCATGACCCGCGCCGCCAATTGGCGCCGCGCCATGTCGATCAGGGCTTGGGCATCGAAAGGCTTGACGATGTAATCAGTGGCGCCCTCGCGCATCGCGGCAACTGCCTGGGCCACGGTGCCGTACGCCGTCATCAGCACCACGGGCAGGTAGGGCCGCATGCGTTTGATCGAGGCCAGCAGTTCGTAGCCGTTCGATCCCGGCATTTGCACGTCGGAAATCACCAGCGCGATCTCTTCGCGGGCCAGCAGCTGCAGCGCGGACGCCGCGTCGGCGGCCGCCAGCGCCATCAAGCCGGCGGCGCGCAAGGTGTCAACCAAGGCCTCGCGCAGCGCTGCGTCGTCTTCGACGATCAGAACTGAATCATTCAAGTTGCTCATGCGTTCTCCTCTGCCGGCAGCTCGATCACGAAAGTGGCTCCGCGGTACGAGTCAGCCAAAGAAATGGTTCCGCCATGCGCCTCGATAACGGACTTGACGATGGATAAGCCAATGCCGTTGCCGCGCGCGCGGGTGGTAAAGAAGGGTTCGAAAATGCGCTCGCGGATCGAGGCAGGGACGCCGGGACCGCTGTCGCTCACCACGATTTGCGCCTTGCCCTGCGGCGTGCGCCGCGCCAGCAGTTCCAAATTCAGCTCGCCGCTCGAAGCCTGCAGCGCATTGGTGGCCAGGTTCAGCACCGCGGATACCAGCGAGGGTGCGCTGGCGCGCACCAGCAGGTCAGGCGCCTGCGTGGTGATGGTGAGACGTACGCCCTCGCGCAGCGCCGGCCGCAGCCACTGGGCCACTTGCTCGAGCAGGGCACTGACACTGACCGCTTCGCGCGTCGCGCCGCCGTGCGTAAAGGCCAGCATGTCGTTCACCAGCTTGTCGAGCTGCTTCAAACTGTGCACGGTTTTCTCGGCGCAACGAGCCTGGTCGGCCGGATTGCGCTCAGGCAGCGACATCTGCGAGGCGTACAACAGCGCGGCCGCCAGCGGCGTACGGATTTGATGCGCCAGCCCGGCCGCCAATTCACCCAGGGTGAGGAGCCGCTGTTGGCGCGTGAGAAACACCTGCATCAGGTGCGATTCGGTGACGTCGGTGAGCAGGACCACTTCGCCGCCGTTTTCGAGCTCACGGCGCGAAATATTCACGAATTTTCCGCTGCGCAATTCGGTGTGCTCGCCGATGCCGCAGAATTCCACCGCCGCCCGCGCGCGCGCCACACCGAACGGCAGACCGACCAGGGGTTCGCCGAGCAGCGCGCTGGCCGCTGGATTGCATTCTTGGATTTCGGCACGGCCGTCGAGCACCAGCACACCGCCCGGCAGGCCCTTGATCAGGGCGGACAGACGCGCCGCCAAATGGTCTCGGCCGGCTTGCGCCTCGCCCAACTCCGCGCGCAGCTGCGACACTTGCCCGCGCAATGATTCGAATGCGCCGGACAACTGTTCCGACACCGAGCCAAAGGCCAGGAACGCTGCCTGAAGTTCGGAGCGACGGTTTTCGATCAGCTCTAGTTTGGTGGCTGCCATGCCGAGGATGAAAGCAACATCCGTGCCTTGGCAGTATTTGCTCTGCCTATCAACCAGTTACGATTAAACCGACGCCGCGAAAAAAAGCAGGCGTCAATAATTTGTCAGGCGCTTAAACGGTATTTGCGCAGCTTCTCGACCAGCGTCGTTCTACGCATGCGCAGCAATCGCGCCGCTTCCGCGATGGTGCCGTCGGCTTCTTCCAAGGCCTGGCGGATCAAACCGATCTCGATCGACGACAAATGATCCTTCAAATCGAGGCCGCCGCGCGGCCAGGCATCGGCTGTCGGACTGCCGACCGCCGTCAATTCATAGAGGATGGGAGCAGGCTCCTCGGCGGCGGCGATCGACGCGACCACCGGCTCTTCCATCGGATGCGGGCGGGCATCGATGCGGCCTTCGCTGCCCAGCCAGCCGACCGAGGCGCCGCCGCGATAGCGGTCCGGCAAATCGGTGTCGGTAATGCTCTGGCCCGGAAACAGGATGGCCAGCCGTTCCAACAGATTCGAGAGTTCGCGCACATTGCCCGGCCATCGATTGCGCGCCAGACAAGTCATGGCGGCCGCGTCGAAGCGAATGTTCTTGCCGTTGCTGGTGCTCTGGCGCTGCACCAAATGCTCGATCAGCACCGGCAGATCGTCGAGCCGCTCACGCAGCGGCGGCATCTGCAAAGGAAATACGTTCAAGCGGTAGTACAAATCTTCGCGGAATCGGCCGGCGATGATGGCCGCATCCAAATCGCGGTGCGTGGCGGCGATGATGCGCACATTGCAGCGGATGGTCTTGTTGCTGCCGACGCGTTCGAAACTGCGCTCCTGCAGCACGCGCAGCAGCTTTACCTGCATCTGCAGCGACATATCGCCGATCTCGTCCAAGAACAGCGTGCCGCCTTCGGCAAATTCGAAGCGGCCCACACGCGTGCTGAGCGCGCCTGTGAAGGCGCCCTTCTCATGGCCGAACAGCTCGCTTTCCAGCAGGTCTGCGGGAATGGCGCCGCAGTTGACCGGCACGAATGGATGCCCGGCGCGGCCCGACAATTCGTGAACATGGCGCGCCACCATCTCCTTGCCGGTGCCTGATTCGCCGAGTATCAGCACATTGGTGTCGAACGGCGCCACTTGCTCAATCAGGCGGTGCACGGCGCGCATCGCGCGCGATGCGCCGCTCGGACGGAATCGATGCGCGCCGGGCTGCGTGGGGTGACCGCTACGCACGTTCTGCGCCTGCGTCAGTACGGCCGATAGGCGTCGCTGTTTGACCGGTGTTTCCAAGTGGAACCACGCCAGGTCGCCGCTGGTTTCGGCAATTTTGGGCAGGCCGTCGGCGCTTAGGTAGATGACGGGCAAGGGCTGGCGCATGGCGCGTAGCGCTGCGATCAGCTCCTCGCCATGCGCCGCCACCGTGTGTTCGGCTACGATAACGGCCAAACATTCTTGGGAAAAAGCGCTAGGTGATCGGCGCAGTTCGGCCAGATCGCTGATGTGCAGCGGATCCAAGTCCAAAAAACGCAACAGCGTCTGAAGCGAGCTGGCCTCAGATTCTGTAGGTTCGATCACAATTACTTTTGCTTCGGCCACTAATCGGGGCTCCTTCCCGGGATAAAGTGTGACGGAGTTAACAGATCTCTGGTTCCGCCTTAAGCTTTACGCGTAACCCTTTGACATAGCTCAATCAATGTCGGGTCGGGACGCATCCTAACTGAGAAACTTGAGACAAAAGTAGTTGGCAAATCCCCGCAAAACTAGTAGGGGAATCCCTGCAATTTATACGCAGGTTTTTTCGCAGCGGCGTGTAAGGGTGGCGTCAAGCATCGGATGCCCAACAGATTTTAGTTCGACGCGAGTCGTGCTCCCGCCACGAGTCGGCGATGGTGGCGGAAAATCAATTTCTCCAACATGTCGATCACCGGTTCGCTCACGCCGGTGAAGCGCAACTGCGACACTCGTGCGCCTTGGTCGATTCGCTCGCTTGCGGCGACGCAAGAAATTCTCAGCGGTTGCGGCAGTGCGGAATTGATGTATAGCGACAGCAGGCCGGTTTCACCCGGGGCCGGCGGCGAATCGCCGAACCACTCCAGCCCCAGCGAGGACAGCCGGACGCGCGCGGGGCCCGGCAGACCGCTATGGCGCATGGCCAGCTCGGCGGTGAGGCGCAGCAGAATATTCACCTTGTATTCCAAGCGCTGCAGCTCGTGCAGCAAGGCAGGCGATTCGTCTTTGAGCGCTTCGTGCACCCGCACTTCGTCCAAGGAGGCTTCGGCGCCCAACAGCTGATGATTGTCGGCGTTCAAGCGGCCGAGCAGCAGGCCGTCGGCGAGCGGACCCGGCGTCCAGGTGACGGGCAGCGCTTCTTCGAATATCAAACCATCGCCCAGGAATCCTTCCGGCACGGCTCCCCCGCAGATTCAGTGATGGCGCCGCTTAGCGCTGCAGCCGATTATTCGCATAGGCCGCGATCGCCCTTCGACCCACCGCAGCCATGTCCATTTCGCGGCCCTTGCTGCGCCGTTGATGCTCGAGCAAGCCAATCGTGCGCTCATTCAACTGGGCGATCTGCTGCAGCAAGGCACGGCTGCCGGCATCGACATGCTTGGCTTCGACCTTGAACAACTTTAGCAGCTGCAAGCGCTCATCGTCGAGCAAGGCAACGTTTTGAAAATCGGATTTTTCCGCCGCCTCGAACATTTCGCTGGATACCGCCAGGGCACGCAACAGCGCCGAGGCTCCGGGGACTTGGCTCACCGGCCTTCCGCGACGATTTGATCCCAGCCGGTTTTGATTTTCTGAACCAGCCCGGATACTTCCACGACGATCGCGGCGTCATTGTTCAGGTTGGCGAGCGTCAGGCGCGCCAGCATGTAAACGTACAGCGCCCGCAGGTTTTCCGCGATCTGCTGACCGCGCTCCATGTCGAGACTGGCGTTTAGTTGATCGATCAGACGGACGGCCTTGCCTATGGCTTTGCCTTTCGCGACGACCTCGGTAAGCGGCAGATTGTTCTCGATTCGGCCCATGCAGCCCTGCGCGATGGCCAGCTGCGCCAATATCTGCTCGAACATGACCTGCACTAGCCGCGTCGGACTGGCGTCGGCGACCAGTCCGTGATTACGGACCGACTGATATTGAGCTGCTCCGCGCTGTGAATACATGACCTATCTCCGGCTAGAAGCTCAGATTGCCGCTGCCCAAACTGCTGTTGGTGGTCGAGGTGCCGGACGCAGCGTTGGCGGTTGGGTTGAATTCCGCGTTCAGAAAGGTTTGCGTCTGCTTGAGCTTGGCTACCGCGGCGTCCATGGCGTTGTACTGCGCCGTCAGGGTGGCCGAATAGGTGGCCAA
>JAXDQN010000001.1:0-7632 GCA_034667865.1 Gammaproteobacteria bacterium | reverse complement strand
GGCGGCGCACAGACGTTGAATGTATGTGCCGCAGCCTGACGGGAAGTCTGGGTTCTACCGATCGGGATCGGATTTCCGCAAGGAGGGACAGGCGGTGGGGTGGTAAACAA
Source organism: Gammaproteobacteria bacterium (assembly GCA_034667865.1). Taxonomy (GTDB): domain Bacteria; phylum Pseudomonadota; class Gammaproteobacteria; order Steroidobacterales; family Steroidobacteraceae; genus Bog-1198. Next base: position 7,522 of record JAXDQN010000001.1, on the reverse strand, counting down.
CCGCGCCGAACAGTTAGGGAGCGCGTTTGCCATCGGCCGACAGCATGACGCCCGGCGCTCCCAGATCACTGCGATCCCAGATCACTGCGATCCCAGAGTTCGCAGGTAACCTCGCGGTGGCGCTGATCCAGCGCTTCGCAATAGTTGGTGTAGATGCAACCCGACGCGCTGGGCATCACTGGGCAGATGCTTGATGCGCTCAGGCGGACGCCAGAGGGCCATGCGGGTCCTCGTCGTCCGGTACCACCGCCGTCGCTTCGATTTCGACCAGCGCGCGTTGTTCCATGAGTGCGCTCACCTCGACCACGGACATCACCGGAAAATGCTTGCCGATCACTGCACGGTAGGCGGCGCCGATCTCGCCAAGCTCCCGGTAGTAGGCTTCGCGGCTGCGCACAAACCAGGTGAGGCGCACCAAGTGGCGCGCTTCGGCCTCGCCTTCCTTGAGGATGCGCACGATGTTGCGCAGGGTCTGGCCTACTTGCTCGGCCAGCACGTCGCTGGTGAATTCGCATTGGCCGTTCCAGCCGACTTGGCCGGAAATGAAGATCAGGCGTCCGCGCGCCGACACGCCGTTGGCGTAGCCTTTGGGACGAGCCCATTCCGCCGGCTGTAGGATTGTAGTCATTCAGTTGCCTTTGAATGCGGGGCGTTGTTTGGCGGAGAACGCTGCGTAGGCGCGGCGAAAATCCTCGGTCTGCATGCAGAGCGCTTGAGCCTGCGCTTCGGCTTCGATGGCCTGCTCCAATCCCATGTTCCATTCCTGATTGAGCATGGTCTTGGTCATGCCATGCGCAAAGGTCGGCCCCTGCGCCAGTTCTTGCGCCAGTTCCTGCGCCCTGTCGCGCAATTCTTCCGCCGCTATCAGCCGGCTGTAGAAACCGCAGGCCAAGGCTTCATCGGCCGGCATGCTGCGTCCGGACAGCAACAACTCGGCCGCGCGTCCTTGCCCGATGATGCGCGGCAGAATGGCGCAGGCGCCCATGTCGCAGCCGGCGAGTCCCACGCGTGTAAAGAGAAATGCCGTCTTCGAGCGGGGTGTGCTCAGGCGGATGTCGGAACACATGGCTATGATTGCGCCGGCCCCTGCGCAAATGCCGTCCACGGCGGCAATGATAGGTTGCGGGCAGGCGCGCATGGCTTTGACCAGATCGCCGGTCATGCGGGTGAAGTTGAGCAACTCGGGCATGCTCATGCGGGTGAGTGGTCCGATGATTTCCTGCACGTCGCCGCCGGAGCAGAAGTTGCCGCCGGCGCCGCCGATGGCGACGACTTTGATGTCGTCGGCATAAGGCAGGCGCCGCAACAAATCGCGCAGCTCCGCATAACTGTCGAAGGTCAGCGGGTTTTTGCGTTCGGGCCGGTTCAAGGTAATCCAGGCGACGCTATCTTTTACGTCCCACAGAAAATGTTGCGCTTGGTAGTCCGACAAGGTGTTTTTCATGATGTTTTGCGCGTCAGGTGAGTACGGAGCTGCAGCAAGGATTCGTTCAGTGCGCGTTGCTCGCGCACACTGATGCCATCGAACAGTTTCACGATCCAGGATTCGTGTTCGACCGCCATTTTCGCGAATGCGCGCCGGCCCTCCTTGGTGAGCTTGACCCGGTAGGCGCGGCGATCATCGGGGTCGGCGGTGCGCGCGATCAGGCCGGCGCGTTCCAGTTGATCGACGATGCCGGTGACATTGCCGCCGGTCACCAGCATGCGGCGCGAAAGCTCGCCCATTTGCAGGCCCTGCGGCGCACGTTCCAGCTGTGCCATCAAATCGAAGCGCGGCAGGGTGGTTTTAAATTGCTTCGCCAATGCTTTGCGCACCTGATTCTCGATCAGATTGGAGCAGGTCAGCAGCCTCAGCCACAGGCGCAAAGAGTCGTGGTGATCCGCCGTCAGCCGCGTGTCCTTACCGACTGCGTTCACATCAGTTCTCCGCCGGCTACGACGATGCTCTGGCCGGTCACCGAGTCGCTGCCCGGCAGGCATAGCCAAGCGACTGCGTTGGCCACTTCATCGGGCTGAATCAGCCGCCCCTGGGGATTGGACTTGGTCATCGCTTGCAAGGCATCCTCCAGCTTGCGCCCGGTAACGGCGGAGATCTTCGCTGCGGCCTCACGCACCAATTCGGTATCGGTGTAGCCAGGGCATACGGCATTCACCGTGACATTGCGTGTCGCGACTTCGCGGGCGATGGCGCGCGTCAGGCCGATGACACCGTGCTTGGCCGCGCAATAGGCCGCGACGTACGGATATCCGGTCAGTCCGGCTGTGCTCGCGATATTGACGATGCGCCCAAAGCCGCCCTGAAGCATGTCGGGCAGCGCGTTCTGGATGCCGTAGTACGTGCCCGACAGATTGGAGGCGAGCATGTTGTCCCACAGCGCATCGTCGCGCTTGGTGATCGGACCGCTGACGGCCTGGCCCGCATTGTTGATGAGAATGTCGATGCGGCCGAAGCGGCCGCGCGCGGCGACAAATGCGGCGTCCAGCGATTCGCGCTTGCCGACATCGGCCGTGACCGCAAATGCCTGCGCACCGCCGCCGGTCAATTCTGCAGCCAGCGACTCCACGGTGGCAGCCGTTCTGCCGGCGAGCGTGAGCTTGGCTCCATGCGCGGCCAAAGTCCGCGCAATGCTGGCGCCGATGCCACGGCCGCCGCCGGTGACCAGCGCATGGCGGCCGTTGAGGAGGCTCAATTCGTTCATTTACTGTCCTTTGGAGCCGCGGCCGCATCACCTGAAGCGGCCATCGCGAGCGCCGCTGCGCGTTCAGCCGAGCTGCGTTCGGCCGCGCTGCGCACAGCTGCCCGCTCGAGCTGACTCTTGGCCGACCGATAAGCATTTGGCCACCATTGTTGGGTGTAGCCCTGCGCCGCTGCTTCGGCCAAAGTCCACGAGGGATGCGCGAGGTGCGGACGCGCGATGGCGCATAGATCGGCGCGGCCGGCCGCGATGATGGAGTTCACCTGGTCCGATTCGGAGATATTGCCCACCGCAATCGTGGGCACACCCACCAGATTGCGCACCATGTCGGCGAAGGGCGTCTGCCACATGCGCCCGTACACCGGCGCTTGCGCCGCAACCGTCTGACCGCTGGAGATGTCGAGAATGTCGGCACCGGCCGCGGCCAGCGCACGGGCGATCGCGATCACATCGGATTCGCTCAATCCTCCCTCCGCCCAGTCAGTCGCGGAGAGGCGCACGCTGATGGGCCTTTCGGTCGGCCACACCGCGCGCACTGCGTGCAGAACCTGCAAGGGAAAGCGCAGGCGGTTTTCCACGCTGCCGCCGTATTCATCGCTGCGCAGGTTGGTGAGCGGCGACAGAAAACTGGCCAGCAAATAGCCGTGCGCCATGTGCAATTCCAGCATGTCGAAGCCGGCGTGCGCACCGAGTTCGGCGGCATGCACGAAATCCGATTGAATGCGGCCCATCTGCGCTACAGTCATTTCTTGGGGGATTTGACTCTCGCCCGCCAAATAAGGCAGAGCCGAGGGCGCCCACAGAGGCCAATTGCCCGTCGGCAGCGGATGGTCGGCGTCCTCCCAACCTAATTGCGTCGAGCCCTTGCGGCCCGCATGGCCTAACTGCAGACAGAAGCGCGCCGCGGATTCCGCATGCACGAAGTCGACGATGCGCCGCCATGCCGCGCCCTGGGTTTCGTTCCACAGTCCGGTGCAGCCCGGAGAAATACGCGCATCCGCCGACGTGCAGGTCATTTCGGTCACGATCAGTCCCGCGCCGCCGGTGGCGCGCGAGCCGTAGTGCACCAGGTGCCAATCGTTGGGCAGCCCATCGACGGCGCGATACTGCGCCATGGGCGAGACCACCACGCGATTGATCAATTCCATATTGCGTAGCTTGAAGGGCAGGAACATCGGCGGTCGCGGCGCGGCCACGCCGCTGCGCGCCGCAAGATCGCTCTCGATGCGATCGACGAAGCGCGCGTCGCGCAGCTTCAGGTTCGCATGCCCGATGCGCTGACTGCCTGATAGCAGGCTGTAGGCGAACTGCAGCGGTTGCATGTTCTCGTAACGAGCCACGTTCTCGAACCATTCCATGCGATTGCGCGCCGCGTTCTGCAGCCGGCGCGCTTCGACGCTGCGCTCGGTCTGATAGGACTCGAGGCCGCTCGGCACATCGGCGGCATGCGACACATGGCGCACCAGCGCAATGGCATCCTCCATCGCCAGCTTGGTGCCCGAACCGATCGAAAAATGCGCGGTGTGGGCCGCATCGCCGATCAGCACGCGATTGCCGTCATACCAGTGTTTGCATGCGACGCGGCTGAAATTCAGCCAGGCCGAACCACGCAAATGGCGCGCGTTCGACAGCAGCGGAGCCTGCCCAAGGTAGGCCGCGAACAATTTTTCGCAGAAGGCGATGGACTCGTCGATAGTGGCCTTGTCCAGGCCATGCGCGGCCCAGGTTTCTTCCCGGGTCTCGACGATCACCGTCGAGAGATCCTTGCTGAACTGGTAGGCGTGGATCTGGAACCAGCCATGCTCGGTCTTCTCGAAGGCGAAGGTAAATGCGTCGAACTTCTGCGTGGTGCCCAGCCAGATATAGCGGCACTTGCGTACCTCTATTTTGGGTTCGAAGGCCACGGCGTGGCGCAGGCGTGTCTTGCTGTTCGCCCCCTCCGAGACCACCACCAGGTCCGCGTCGGCGAATTCCGCCACATCCTCCAGCTCATGCTGGAACCGCAATTTCACGTCCAGCGCCGCGGCCCGCTTCTGCAGGATATTGAGCAGAGTGCGGCGCGAAATTCCGGCAAAGCCATGGCCGCTGGAGCGAATCAGTTGTCCCTTGAAGTGCACCTCGATGTCGTCCCAGTGATGGAACTCGGCCGCGATGCGGGCATGAGACGCCTGATCCGCTTCACGAAAATTACCCATGGTGCTGTCGGAGAACACCACTCCCCAGCCGAAGGTGTCTTCCGGACGATTACGCTCGAACACTTCGACACTGGCATCCGGCAGCGCCTTCTTGAACAAGATGCCTGAGTACAAACCCGCCGGACCGCCGCCCATGCAAACGATGCGTCTCATGGACAACATATACCACCATGTCAATATTTTAGATATGAAGTAATTCTCGAATGCCCGGCAGGGTGTTGAGTTGCGGGGCCTAGGCGGCCAGTTCGAGGTTCATTTGCGCGATGGCGGTCTGCAGGCGTTGGCCGCTGTCGTCCGCCAGGGCGGCTTCGCGCAGGGCGCGGAGACGCGCGGCAGCGTTCGCTGACCCGGCCAGGCCGGGGACTAGCGCGGTGATTTGGCTGAAACAGGACCAGCCGCGCTCATGAGTGTCGCCGTAGCCTTTGACCAAGTTCTGGCATTCGGCCAATTCCACCGCCAGCGCATAATCCCGGGGCGCAAGGCCGGCGATCTGCGCCAGCCATGCTTCGATGCGTTGGTTCTCGACGGCAAAACGCAGTGAGCCGCGGCGCGCCCGCCGCATGAAGCCGAGAGCGCGCAGCAGCATGAATCCGCTGACCGTGGAAGTCGAAATGCGCCTGCCGCCGGTCAACTTGGCGAGCCAGCGGCGGGCCCGGGGCGATTTCATCAACCGCCCGCCCAAGCCCGCGGGCATGGTGCCGCAGATCTCCTCCACTCGCGGCTTGACGAATTCGCGCACCTGCACCAATTCGCCGGCGCCGGCGCGGACTTCCCGGCGAATGCGCTGCGCCCGGCCGCGGCGAGTTTTCACCTGGGCCACTCGCATGACATCCTCGAAGCTCATCCACAATGCCAGTGAGCGCGCGGTGGCCGCGGTCAGCGGCGCAGCGCCGGCCTCAGTGGGCTCGAAACTCAAGATCCGTTCGACGCGGTCCAGAAACAGCGCGGCGTACGCCTCATCCTGATAGTCGATCAAGCGTGCGGCGCCCATACCCAGCAATTCGCGCAATGCGGCGGGAAATCGGCCGATGATACGGGCGCGGAGCTTGGGCAAAACCGTGTCGAGACTGTAGTCGGAGGAATCGGTCGGATCCGGATCGCCGGGCCAGGTCATCGCCGCTTGTCGCTGCGCGGCGATCACCGCCGCGCGTCCGGCTTCGAAGGCGGCCAAGCTGGCGTCGACGCCAATACCGGATTCCTTGATGGCGTGATGATAGTGGGATACATCCCAGGGGAGCACCGCCGCGCCGGCGATGCTGCCGAGGATGACGGCAGAAACGCGGCCGCCCGCCGTCTCGGCCACCGCAGCCATATCGAAGGCAATCAGCTTGGCGGCAGTGGCAGTGGCGATCTCGAACAGCTCGCGCGAACTGGCGCGGCCCTCGCCCAGCGCCATCTTTTCACTGATGGTGTAGTCGCGATGCGTGGAGGCGATGAGCGTGGTGCGATCCTTGGTAACCAAGCCGCGATTGATGGCGCGGCCGGCTTCCATCCACTCCGAGGCAACCACGATGTCGACATCGCCGGGGTTCGGCATCAGCGCCATGATGGGCTCACGGCCGTTCGCGCCCGGCGCATTGCGCGGAAAAAATTCGAGGTAGTAGATGGTGGCGCCGGTGCGTTGCGCGACACCGGGAACCGAGGTCGCCTGCACGAAATATCCGGCACTGCGCGCCGCTTCCACCAGCCAGTCGGAAACCACGCCGCCGCCCTGACCCCCCAAAGCGGCAATGGTCAGGGTGATGGGCCGAGCGGCCATCAGGACAACAGGCCGATCAGGGCCGTGCGCGCTCGGTGCAGCAGACGATCCCACAATGTCGGATTGGCAATCACGTCGGCACGGTAGAACGACGGACACAGCACCGCCGCGTGCGCCACCTCGCCGCACACGCCGCAGCCGACACAACTATTGTCGACCACGGCCACCGGGTCCCTGCGCAGCGGATCGGGATTGGTTTTGACGGTGAGCGATGGACAGCCGGAGAGCCGAATGCAGGAGTGATCGCCGGTGCAGACTTCCGAGTCGATGCCGAAGCGCTGGCGCACCACGCGCTGGCCATCCGCAGCCATTTTCTTCAGCAACGGCGCGATCCGGCGCTGACGGTTCAGCTGGCATTCGCCTTCGGCAATGACAATTTTGGGCCCGGTGAATTTGGTGAGCAGCGCCTCGCGCAACACTGCCAGGGTTTCTTTCATGTCATAGGTGCGAATGGTGCGCACCCATTCCACTCCCACGCCACGCACGGCCGTCTCGATGCGGTTCTTGGCGCGGCGGCCCTTGATCTCGGCCGACGAGGAGGGAATGTACTGGCCGCCGGTCGCTGCCGAGTAACCGTTGTCGACAATGATGGTGATGCCGTCATGGCGGTTGAAGACGGCATTGCCGATACCGCTGGTCAGGCCGTTGTGCCAGAAACCACCGTCTCCCATCATCGACAGCGCCCGGCGCGGATTGGGCATGTTGAAGGAGGCGCCGCCGGCGGCGCCCAATCCATAACCCATGATGGTGCCGCCAATGTCGAACGGCGGCAGCGTGGCGAAGGAATGGCAGCCGATGTCGGCGCTGACCTGCATCGGACCAAGTTCACGCGCGAGGATTTTCATCGAGGAAAACAGCGGGCGTTCCGGGCA